>CAIYNH010000322.1 GCA_903927495.1 uncultured beta proteobacterium | reverse complement strand
GTCTTGAGTGTCAACGGTATTGAGGTGATTTACAACCACGTCATTCTGGTGCTCAAAGGGGTGTCTCTGAACGTTCCTGAAGGCGACATTGTGGCTATTTTGGGCGGCAACGGCGCGGGCAAAACGACCACGCTGCGGGCAGTGTCCAATTTACTGCGGGGTGAGCGTGGTGAAGTCACCAAGGGTTCCATCGAGTTACGTGGTGATCGCATTGAAAATTTGTCCCCGGCTGACCTGGTGCAACGGGGTGTGGTGCAGGTGATGGAGGGTCGGCATTGTTTTGCCCACCTGACCATCGAAGAAAATCTGCTGACCGGCAGTTACACCCGCAAAGACAAAGGTGAAATTGCTGCCAATCTGGAAAAGGTGTATACCTACTTTCCTCGTTTGAAAACCCGTAGGACCAGTCAGGCCGCCTACACCTCGGGTGGCGAACAGCAAATGTGCGCGATCGGCCGGGCCCTGATGACCAATCCCAGTATGGTGCTGCTGGATGAACCTTCCATGGGTTTGGCTCCACAAATTGTTGAAGAAGTATTTGAGATCGTAAAAGACCTCAACACCAAAGAAAAGGTCACTTTTCTGCTGGCTGAGCAAAATACCAACATGGCTCTTAAATACGCTGACTACGGCTACATCATGGAATCTGGCCGGGTTGTAATGGATGGGGCTGCGCGCGATCTGGCCAACAACGAAGATGTCAAGGAGTTTTACCTGGGCGTGGGCGGTGGCGAGCGCAAGAGCTTCAAGGATGTCAAGAGCTATAAGCGTCGCAAACGCTGGCTGGCCTGATTCATTCGTCTTACCCGCGCACGCGGAAATCCAGACGAAACGAGATGTCCGCCAACGCGGGAACGACGGTAGTTGAGAGTTACGATTTTCTGGAATAAAAGCATGACTGATTTTTTTGACGCACTGGAAACGCGTGACCCCCTAGTTCGCGAGGCCGCCTTGTTAGCAGCCTTGCCAGGGCAGGTGGCGCATGCCAAGGACGCATCGGCAGCCTTTGCCGAAATACTGAAAAATGTCTATCCGGTGGACGTGACAACGCGCAGCGCGTTGGCAGCCCTGCCGGTGACGCGTAAACACGAGTTGCTGGAACTTCAGCAGAGCAGCCGTGCGCAAGCGGGCACTGTGTTTGGCGGCTTTAGCACGGCAGCTTTTGGCGCACACATGCCGCGCGTATTTGCCAGCCCGGGTCCGATTTATGAGCCCGAAGGTACGGCGGGAGACTACTGGCGCATGGCGCGGGCTATTTTTGCGGCCGGATTTCGCCCGGGTGAACTGATCCACAACAGCTTTAGTTACCACTTTGTGCCGGCCGGTTCGATGATGGAAACCGGCGCTCATGCGCTGGGTTGCACGGTGTTTCCGGGCGGCACGGGCCAGACCGAGCAACAGGTTCAGGCCATGGCAGAGTTGCAGCCGGCTGGCTACATTGGTACCCCCAGTTTTCTCAAAATCATCATTGAAAAAGCCGCAGAGATGGGTGTAGCCCTTCCCAGCGTGACCAAGGCCATGTTTGGCGGTGAAGCATTCCCGCCCAGCCTGCGTGACTGGTTTTTGGAGCGTGGCATTGCCGGATATCAGTGCTATGCCACCGCTGACCTGGGTTTGATCGCCTATGAAACACCAGCTCGCCAGGGGTTGGTGATTGACGAGGGTGTGATTGTTGAGATTGTTCGTCCCGGCACCGGTGACCCGGTGGCTGTGGGTGAAGTTGGCGAAGTAGTGGTGACCTCGCTCAACCCGATCTACCCGCTGATCCGCTTTGGCACGGGCGACTTGTCTGCGGTTTTGCCGGGTCCTTGCCCGAGTGGCCGCACCAACACCCGCATCAAGGGCTGGATGGGCCGTGCTGACCAAACTACCAAAATCCGTGGCATGTTTGTGCACCCCGGACAGGTGGATCAAATCGTCAAACGATTTCCAGAAATTTCCCGAGCACGCCTGGTCGTGACCGGTGAAATGGCCAACGACCAGATGACGCTGAAGGTCGAAACTTCCTGCAGCGGGCCGGACAGCCTGAGTGCCAAATTGGCAGAGGCTATCCGCGACGTTACCAAACTGCGTGGTCAGGTCGAAGTCGTGCTGCCCGGCACTCTGCCCAATGACGGCAAGGTGATTGAAGACGCGCGCAGCTACAAGTAGCTAAACCCCCCAAGTGATAGGCTCCTGAGCTTTTAGGCATTGGCGCAGACTGTCCATCAGCGGCAGGGCGCGCTGGCGCAGGCTGATGGGTTCGCGTTTTGGCGTTGGCAGATGTTCTGCATTAGCTTGGGCTATGGCTTGCTGGCATTGGGCTTCTTCATTTGCTATCGCTTTTTGTAGCGCGCTAAGCGCCTCAGGCATGGCTTCAGGCAACAAAATACCTTTAATGCTGGGCTCGGCTGTGGTGTGTTTGCCGATGATCTCCAGCAACAGCTGGCCGTTGGGCTGCAACATAATCACATCCCCTGTTACTTTGGATTTGAACCTGTAGAGCATGCGTTTCCTTGTCTGGCTGATGAATCAAAAGAGCTTGAAGCTAGTCCCGTACTTGTGCGCCGGGTTGCTGAGCGGGTGTGCGGACACGCAATACTACTGGCAGTCGGTCACTGGGCATGTGCAACTGATGCAGGCCGCGCGACCAATTGATGACTGGCTGGCAGACACCACAACGCCGGCCTCACTGAAGCAGCAACTGGCACTGGCACTGGCGCTGCGGCGTTTTGCAGTCACCGAACTGCATATGCCTGACAATGCCAGTTACCTGCGCTACGCTGACTTACAGCGCCGCCATGTGGTGTGGAATGTTGTGGCTGCCCCAGAGTTTTCTCTGACCCTGAAAACCTGGTGTTTTCCAGTAGCCGGTTGTGTCGGTTATCGGGGCTATTTTTCTGAATCTGATGCCAAAAACCAAGCCCAGGTGTTGCGTGAACAAGGT
>CAIYNH010000321.1 GCA_903927495.1 uncultured beta proteobacterium | reverse complement strand
CTACCGCTACATGTTTGGCATGGAACGCTTCGATTCAGCCAACAGTGAACTCAGCTCACACGCAAGTTTTGAGGACGCGCTGAAGTCTGTGCGCGACAACCTTGCCAAGGGACTTGGAGCCACTAGCCGCGTCTATGAAATCGTACTTCCACAAAGCAAATCGGCGGTATTTGGTGTTGCCATGAATGACCCCACAGACGGTGAAGCTTGGTGGGTTAACAAAATTGGGCCTGACCATATGGCAGGTACACCCTACGAGGTTTATATTGTCGATAACAAGGTCTTCGCACCCTATGCTCGATTTCGGATTGCGCTGGCTTGGCCTGCACTCGGCATGGGGCAGTTCATGGGCATCATCAACGCACCCGAGGCCATCCGAAGTACCCTGACACAAGTTGCAGGTGGCACACAGGCGCAAGGTAAATGAATTGAGACACTTAGGAGTATCTGATGAGTGAATCCTTTAGCCCTGCCACCTGGGTTGTATGGGGCGGCTTTGTATTGGCCTTTGTTTTTGGAGCGATTGCCAACAAAACCAACTTTTGCACCATGGGTGCCATCTCTGATGTGGTGAACATGTCACATTGGGGTCGTGTGCGAATGTGGCTTTTGGCCATTGCTGTGGCCATGATTGGCACCAACCTGTTGTCCTATTTTGGTCAGATCGACCTGAGTAAAACCCTTTATTTGCGCACGAATCTGCCCTGGCTGTCGCTCATTGTTGGCGGCACGCTGTTTGGCGTAGGCATGACCATTGCATCGGGATGCGCCAACAAGAACCTGGTGCGTGTAGGTGGCGGTAGCGTGCGCTCACTGGTCGTGCTGGTATTCACCGCCATTTCGGCCTACATGACACTCAAGGGACTGTTCGGCCAATGGCGCGCCAGCTATCTTGATCCCATCACAATAGACCTCGCCAGTTTTGGGGTGATAAATCAGGGCTTGCCGCAGATTTTGGCAAAGCTGAGTGGTCTTGGCGATGCGACTGCATTGCTGCTGACGTGTGGGAGTATCAGTTTGGCAATGCTCATTTTTATCTTTAAGGACAGGCGTTTTCGTAAAAATGTTGCGCATGTCCTGGGCTCGATCATGCTGGGTTTGCTGGTGGTACTTGCGTGGTATTTGACAGGCCACATCGGTTTCGGTGAAAACCCCGAAACCCTTGAAATCGGCTATTTCGCAACCAATACACGCACACTGGAATCCTTCAGCTTTGTCGCGCCTACTGCTTTCAGCCTTGAAATACTCATGCTTTGGACTGACAAGTCCATGCACGTTACTTTCGGCATTGCCACGGTGCTGGGTATCTTGTTGGGCTCATTTGCATATGCCAAAGTGACGAATCAATTTCGCTGGGAAGGATTTGCCAGTGTCGACGATTTGAAAATCCAGTTGATCGGCGCCGTGCTGATGGGCTTTGGTGGCGTTACTGCCATGGGCTGCACTGTAGGGCAAGGGCTCTCGGGTGTTTCAACCTTGGCGTTGGGTTCGTTTATGGCGCTGGCCAGCATCGTAGTCGGCGCAGTGGCAACGATGAAGTGGCAGATCTGGCGTGCTTAGTGATGCAAACAATCACCAATTTCCCATTTCTAGCGGTTCCCAATGCGCAACTATGGCACTTGCAGCAGAAATTGTTGCTCTCGAAATATTTTCATAACCGGAAGGAAACAGCAATGAAACAGAAACGATGGAAGATGAGTCTGGGCTACTCAACGCTTTTTGCGGGGCTGCTGTTTTCTGCTGCGGCACTGGCTGCGCCGCCTACTCCGGCCATGTTGTCCAATGCCTGCGCCGGGTGCCATGGCACCTTCGGTGGTAGTGCCGGGCCAGCTGTGCCAAGTTTGGCAGGTCCGTCCAAAGAAGCCAGTGTCACGGCCATGCGAAAGTTTAAAAGTGACGAGCGGCCATCAACCGTCATGGG
>CAIYNH010000320.1 GCA_903927495.1 uncultured beta proteobacterium | reverse complement strand
GATGATGATGAGCCAATTGCAACTGGGTTTGTTGATTCTGGGGGCGGTGGTGCTGAGCGCCATCGCGGTTTACAACGCCTGGCTGGCGCGAAAAAATCGGCCACGTCAGCCGTATGCACCCGGCACAGAGGTGGACTCCCTGCTGCCGTCGCAGCTGGACTCGGAGCCCTCCTTTGATGCCAGTGAATTTGATGTGGATAAATTTCCACTGCCAGCCCCGGAGAAAAAAACCGGTCTGGATGCATTGATCGACGTGATAGCCCCGATCAGCCTGGAGTCGCCGGTATCGGGTGACGCGGTACTGGCCGCCATGCCGCCTACGCGACGGGTCGGCAGCAAGCCGTTCGCAATTGAGGGGCTCAACACCGTTGGTTTGCGCTGGGAGGTTGCGGTGGCTGGCCAGCGCTACAGTCAGTTGCAGGCTGGGGTGCAACTGGCCAATCGTTCCGGGGCGCTCAATGACATTGAATTTTCCGAGTTTGTCATGAAAACCCAGGGTTTTTGTGATGTGCTCAATGGCACACCCGATTTTCCGGTGATGCGCGAGGAGGTCAGCCGGGCCCGCGAGCTGGACCAGTTTGCCAGCGACCATGATGCACAGTTGGGCTTTATGCTACGGGCCCGGCGCGCAGCCTGGAGTCCGAGTTATATCCAGCAAACGGCGGCACGACTGGGCTTTGTGGCGGGAGCCATGGCTGGGCGGATGGTGCTCCCCGCCTGCGTCGGCTCGGCACCGGTGCTGAGTCTGAATTTTGATGCCTTGGCGGCCCTGGCCGAAGACCCCACCCAGTCGGCCTTGCGCGAGCTCACCCTGAGTCTGGATGTGGCACATGTGAGCCGCAGTGAACGGGCTTTTGCGCGCATGCGTGAGTCGGCTTTGGCGCTGGCCAAGGAAATGGATGGCACCGTGACCGACGACAACGGTATGGCACTGGCAAGCGATGACCTGGACATAATTGCCGCTGAACTCGAGCAGTTGTACGATACGTTGGAGCAGCGCGAACTCGCGGCGGGCTCGCCACTGGCCCGTCGGCTGTTTTCTTGAGAGACCCGCGCATGCCGACCCGAGACCTGTTTGACTTGCCAGACGACGCTGTGCCAGATATCGCCCAATTGCGGCTCAGCCTGCACGCGCATGCGCACCGCTACTACGTGCTGGACGATCCGAGTATTCCTGACGCTGAATATGACCGCCTTTTCCGGCAGCTCCAGACTTTGGAAGCCCAGCACCCGGAACTGGTCACGCCGGATTCGCCGACCCAGCGGGTTGGGGGCAAGCCGCTGGGCCAGTTTGCCCAAGTGCGCCACGCCCTGCCGATGCTGAGCATTCGCACCGAGACCGACACCCAAGCCAGCGGCGCGCAAAATTTTGATGCGCGGATTCGAAGGGAGCTGGGCCTGACAGATGCTGATCCCGCCATCGACTTTGTAGCCGAGCCCAAGTTTGACGGCCTAGCCATGAGCTTGCGCTATGTGCACGGTGTGCTGGTGCAGGCCGCCACCCGTGGCGACGGTGAGTTGGGCGAAGACGTAACGCAAAATATCCGCACCATTGGACAAATTCCGCTCAAGTTGCCCGCTTCAGTTCCACCTGTTCTGGAGGTTCGGGGCGAGGTTTATATGCGCCGTGATCATTTTGATGCCTTGAACGAGCGTCAACGCCAACGTATTGCAGCAGGTGAGCGTGGTGAAAAAACATTTGTCAACCCGCGTAACGCGGCGGCTGGCGCAGTGCGCCAACTCGACCCGGCCATTGCCGCACAACGCCCCTTGAGTTTTTTCGCCTATGGCCTGGGCGAGGTCACGCTAGTGCACGAAGGCGGACCGGTTTGGGTCACGCATCTGGCCCTTCTGACAACTTTGAAGTCATGGGGTTTTCCGGTCTCAGAGCTAGTGGTACAAGCACAAGGAGCTACTGAATTGGTAGCGTATTACGATACTATCGGGGCGCGTCGGGACACTTTGGGTTTTGACATTGATGGTGTCGTTTACAAGGTCAATAGTCTGGCACTGCAGCGCCGCCTGGGGTTCGTCACGCGTGAGCCGCGCTGGGCTGTGGCGCACAAATTTCCAGCGCAAGAGATGCTGACCACCGTGCTAGCCATAGACGTGCAAGTGGGCCGCACGGGCAAGCTGACACCAGTGGCCAAACTGGCCCCGGTGTTTGTCGGCGGTGTGACAGTGACAAATGCCACGCTGCACAACGAAGACGAAGCCCGGCGCAAAGACGTGCGGGTCGGCGACACTGTGATCGTGCGCCGAGCGGGTGATGTGATTCCCGAGGTGGTGAGCGTGGTGTTGCCAGACACCGCTTGCCCTGAGCCTATCGAAGGAACTGATCTGCTTGAACCGCAGCGTGGCCCCCTCTTTACCATGCCCCATGTTTGCCCGGTGTGTGCCAGCCTGGCAATGCGTGAGGAAGGTGAGGCCGATTACCGCTGCACTGGTGGCCTGTTTTGCAGCGCCCAACGCAAGCAGGCGATTCTTCATTTCGCCCAGCGCCGGGCTGTTGAAGTCGAGGGTTTGGGCGACAAACTGGTCGAACAAATGGTTGACGCGGGCATCATTCGGACCCTGCCAGACCTCTACCGGCTGGGCTTTACCGCCTTGGCTAATTTGGATCGAATGGCCGAAAAGTCAGCACAGAACGTGCTTGAGGCACTACAAAAATCAAAGCAAACAACACTTCCGCGCTTTTTGTTTGGTTTGGGAATTCGGCACGTTGGTGAGGCTACAGCCAAGGAACTGGCACGCCATTTTGGCAAGCTCGATGCCATCATGCAGGCAACTGAGGAGCAATTGCAGACGGTGGCCGATGTGGGACCGATCGTGGCCAGGAGCTTGCGTGCCTTTTTCGATGTCTCGCACAACCGCGAGGTGGTCGAACAACTGCGTGCCTGTGGATTGACCTGGCCCGAGGGCGATCCGGCACCCGTGCTGGCCCAGCCTTTGAGCGGGAAAACTTTTGTCTTGACGGGCACTTTGCCAAGCCTGGAACGTGAACAAGCCAAAGCCCTGATTGAGGCAGCTGGCGGCAAGGTGGTGGGCTCGGTGAGCAAAAAAACCAGTTTTGTGGTGGCCGGGGCGCAGGCCGGCAGCAAGCTCGAGAAGGCACAGGAACTGGGCGTGGCAATACTCGATGAGACTGGCTTGAAGGAGATGCTTGATGGCGGTGCGTGACATTCTAAAAATGGGCGAT
>CAIYNH010000319.1 GCA_903927495.1 uncultured beta proteobacterium | reverse complement strand
GTTGGCAAGCCTTCGTACATGATGGTGGCCATGCCGCCAATCAAGGGCCCATAAATAATGTAACTGTGACCCACCACCCAGCCGATATCACTGGTTGAAAAATAGGTTTCACCGGGGTTGCCGCAATAAATATGTTTCATGCTTGCTGCCAGCGCAACGCAGTAGCCACCGGTGTCGCGCTGCACGCCTTTGGGTTTTCCCGTGGTGCCGCTGGTGTAAAGCGTGTAACTGGAATGGGTTGAATCAACCCATTCGCACTCGACCACGGTGTTCAGGTTCTTTTCGCGCAGAGCGCCCCACAGGTGGTCACGAGAAGCTATCAAATCCATAGCTACCAAACCCCGATCCACCAACAATACTGCGTCTGGCTTATAGGCCGACAGGCGAATAGCCTCGTCCAGCAATGGCTTGTAAGCCACCGCCTTGCCACCACGCGAACCAGCATCGGCGCTAACGATCACCTTGGGTTCGGCATCTTCAATGCGCGAAGCCAGCGAACCCGACGCAAAACCACCAAATACCACTGAGTGAATCGCTCCAATACGGGTACAAGCCAACATGGCAAAAGCCGCTTCGGCAATCATCGGCATATAAATCAGCACTCGATCGCCCTTGACCACACCCAAATCCTTGAGGGCAGCGGCCATGCGTTGAACTTCCGCGTGAAGTTCACGGAATGTGTAAACAATCTCCTGATTGGTCTCGGTTGAGACAAAAATCAGCGCAGCCTGATCAGCGCGGTCTTTCAGATGGCGATCCACTGCGTTGTGGCACAAATTCGTCACACCACCGACAAACCACTTGGCAAACGGGGGATTGCTGTAATCGCACACTTGCGTGGGTTGGACTTTCCAGTCCACCAATTGCGCTTGTTCACCCCAAAAACCATCACGGTCGTTCAGGGAGCGTTGGTGAAATTCTGCGTACGTGGTCATGGGTTGTCTCCGGTGTTAATTTGCAAACTGAATTCATAATTATGATCGTTGAGCTTGCAATACCCTGACTCGCAGACATCACCGACCACAATCGACACATGATAATTCCCTTCCTTGACCCTTACAGCCACCAAAATTCAAACGAACCATGTTTATAGCCGCCAAGCTCTTCGCTTTTGCTACCCAACCACTGGCCTGGGTGGCATTTTTGATATTGACCGCTCTGCTGTTGCTGCACAAACGACCCCAATTGGGCACCAGACTAGGCTGGGCGGCCTTGGCCTTGCTCATGTCACTGGGCTGGGAACCCCTGCCTGATGCCGTTTTGCGGCATCTGGAGGCACAGCATCCACCGCTGGCATCTGCAGCGGACCTGCAACGTTTCACCGGGGTCGTGGTACTGGGCGGTGCACTCGAATCCGGCTATGTCTGGACGGTGCCGGGGCAAAGCGCTCTGAATGATGCCGCAGAACGCATGACCGAAGTGCTGCCCCTGCTACACCGCAACTCAAGACTGATGGTGCTGTTCACTGGTGGCGAGGGCGAGTTGTATGCCCAAGGTTTGTCAGAAGCTGATCGAGCCAAAATTTTTTTTGACAGCCAGGGTGTAGCAGCCTCCAGCGTGCTCTACGAATCTGCATCACGCACCACTTACGAAAATGCGGTATTAAGCAAAAGCGTTGTCGGGGTTGACCCGACACGCCCTTGGTTACTGCTGACCTCTGCCTGGCACATGCCGCGCGCCATGGCAGCATTTCACAGTGCTGGCTGGAACGTGGTCGCGTATCCAGTAGATTTTCGCGCTGGGATCGACACGCCCTGGGCTCAGTTCAACCTGGATCAAGGCGCAAAAAAATGGAAAAATGCGCTGCATGAGTTGCTCGGAATGCTGATGTACCGGCTGACCGGGCGAGCCTGATTCCCGACATTACGGCAACAAGCGAGTGGCGAGCACTTTGTCAATGCGTTTGCCATCCATTTCCAAGACTTCAAAACGCCAGCCTTCACAATTAATTTTCTCTCCTGCCATCGGCAAATGACCTGACACCGCCATCAGCAGACCCGCAGTGGTGTTGTAGCGGCCACGGTGCTCACCCGGCAGTTCCTCAATCGCCAGGCGCACCTTGAGTTCACTGACAGGCATCAAACCATCAAGCAGCCAATTGCCATCATCGCGCCGGGTCGACCAGGCCTCCGACTTGACACCCAATTGCAACTCGCCAGTGATGGCCTCGAGCAGATCACGCGGTGTCAGCATGCCCTGCACCACGCCATATTCATCCACCACAAGCACCAAGCGCCCGGCTTTGGCACGAAATTGCTCCAGCAATTCCATGCCGCTGAGGGTCTCGGGAACAAAGGATGCGGGCATCACGTAGGCTTCAATGGCACCCGAGGCAACGCAGTTCAATTCCAACAACCGAGCCACGCTGATTTTGCCAATCACATCATCCATCGAACCACGGCACACTGGGTACCACGAATGCGCAGCATCCCTTCCGGCTGCACCTACCCTGGCTAGACTTTCGGCCACTGTGGCGCTGGCGTCAAGCCACTGCACATCGGCGCGCGGAACCATCAGCGAGGTTAACGGCCGGTCATCAAGTCCAAATACGTTCTGTACCATCTGATGTTCGTGCTGCTCAATCACGCCGGCATCAACCCCTTCTTCCAGGCTGGCAGTGATCTCCTCCTCAGTCACTGCGCGGGCCCCGGTGGTGTCGATGCGCAACAACTTCAGCACCGCGGCTGTACTGCCTGATAGCAGTTTGACAAACGGCCCGGCAACTGTGGCGAGCCACAGCATCGGACGCGCCACCCAGCGCGACACCTTCTCAGGGTGCAACTGACCTATGCGCTTGGGCACCAACTCACCAAAAATGATCGTGGTGAAAGTGATCATTGTGACCACCAAGGCTGTTGCAGCAATGCCTGCCGCCTTGTCGGCTACGCCCCAGCCATGCAGCCAATGCGCCAACCCCTCGCTGAAAGCCGCCTCGCCCACAATGCCGTTAAGTACGCCAATCGAAGTGATGCCGACCTGCACGGTTGACAAAAACTGGTTCGGGTTGTCCAGCAATGTCAAAGCCGCTAGCGCGCCCTTGTCGCCGTCGTCAGCCATCGCAGTGAGTCGGACTTTTCGGCTGGCCGCCAAGGCCAACTCGGTCATGGCAAACACACCATTGAGCAACGTCAGAAAAACAATTAGCAAAAATTCCATGGTACTCACGCGACAATAAACACCATGGCACTTTACTTGATTGGCGACGTGCAGGGCTGCG
>CAIYNH010000318.1 GCA_903927495.1 uncultured beta proteobacterium | reverse complement strand
GCAGGCTCACATAGCCGCGGCCCTGAGGTTGTGCGCGCATCTCCACCTCCGCGTTCAGTGCGCCAATGCGCGTCACGCTGACCACCGCTATGGTGATTAGCAGGGCCAGGGTGACGGCAAAGCCTATGGCCAGCCGGACACCAATCTTGAGGTTGCTCAACATGAAAACTCTCCTGTTGGATCAAATAGAAGTTATTGAAAAAACTCTGGATACCAAATCCATGCCCTGACGTTAAGGTTTCGCCTGGCGCTGCGTAATACCTGCGAATGCGTATTTGCACTACCGGTAAATTGGTAGTGCCAGCAAGCTAATTCCACGTTCAAATGATCCCTGGCGGGGCATTGCGCCGGCCTTGTCGGTGAGAAAATCTGTGCCAAAAAAAGCCCACTGCAGTTTGAATCACACGCGTGACTGCTCCTGCTGCCACAATCTGCACCCTGATCCACTTGGCCCGGTCGCTATGTCCGGGTCCGCAATCACCATGCCCACCACCTTGCCTGACACAACTCGCACTTTCGGTCTGAGCGACTTTGACTTTGACCTGCCAGCCGAACTTATTGCCCAGCACCCGGCGCCGGAACGCAGTGGCTCACGGCTGCTTGATGGCAGCGAGGCCCGGCCAGTTGATCGGATTTTTCGTGACTTGCCGCAACTCCTGAAGGCCGGGGATCTGCTGATCTTTAATGACACCCGGGTGATGAATGCGCGTCTGTTTGGCGAAAAAGCCACGGGCGGCAAGTTGGAGTTGCTGGTGGAGCGTGTGCTCGGAGGCAACCAGGTGGCGGCGCACATGCGCGTCAGCAAAAAGCCAGAAATTGGTGCCACGGTCTCATTCACCCCGGCAGTCGGCTGTAATGATCACCCTGCCGCGACCCTGTTGGGGCGCTGGCCCGATTCCAATGGCGCGTTATTTCGTTTTGTGCTGTCCAACGATGCGGGTGATGACCCCTTCACACTGATGGCTCGGCACGGCCATGTGCCGCTGCCGCCCTATATCACCCATGCAGACACCGCTGAAGATGCTGCACGCTACCAGACCGTGTTTGCCAAAAATCTAGGCGCAGTTGCAGCACCTACCGCTGCGCTGCATTTTGACGCTGCCTTATTGGCAAGTCTAGACACCATGGGCGTGCAGCGCGCCTACGTCACCCTGCATGTCGGCGCTGGAACCTTTCAGCCGGTCAAGACCGAGGATTTGGCCCAACACCAGATGCACAGCGAGTGGTATGACATACCCAGCGCCAGCCAGCAGGCAGTGCTTGATTGCCGCGCGCGCGGTGGGCGCATCATTGCGGTCGGCACCACCAGCGTGCGCACACTCGAATCATGGGCCTTGACCGGTCAAACCACGGGTAACACCCGGATTTTCATCAGGCCGGGGTTCGAGTTCAAGCTGGTGGATGCGTTGCTTACCAACTTTCATCTGCCCAAGTCCAGCCTTATGATGTTGGTCAGTGCCTTGGCCGGCTATGGCCCTATTCGGGCGCTATACGCCCATGCCATAGAACAGAAATACCGTTTTTTCAGTTACGGTGATGCAATGTTTTTAACGCTAAACACCCGGAGCTGAAGCGCCAGAAAGTGAGCAGACAATGAACACATTTCAAAAACGCACGGCCACAAGAATCGCCGCAGTCAGTATTTTGCTGGCCTGCATTGCCAGCCCGATTGCCTGGTTTGTCGAGCGTGAGGGTACCGAAGAAAGCATCGTCGCTCTGGCTATTGAGGAATCGGGGCGCTTGCTGCACCACTTTGACTCCATCGACCTGAGTGGCCCCGATGCCCTTGAGCGGGCGGCGTTGGCAGCAAAAACCATTTCGGGCGGTATGTTTGACATCGTTGAACTATACGATTCCCAGGGCAAGAAGTTGGCAGGTTCGGCCACGCCCGGCGGCAAGGCGGTCGAGTCCAAACTGCCACACCACGGCACACCCAACTACAGCGAGGCTTTTTATAAAAGCAACAAACTGCCCGATGGCGCATGGGCGCTGCGGGTGTTTGTGCCGTTGCGGGAGGTACCGAGTAACCTGACACAGCCGGTTACCGGTTATTTTGAAGGCATCCGGATCATGCCCACCTGGCAGCAAGACCAGATGTTTTCAAGATCTTTCACTGCAGCACTGATGATTGGTCTGGCCTCCTTGCTCTGTGGACTGGCCTTGTATCCGGTGGTGGTGCACCTGTCAGCCGACAACGAACGTAAGGCGCGCGAGGTACTTGATTCGCACATTTCCATGATGGAGGCTCTCGGGCGGGCCATTGCCAAGCGTGATTCCGACACGGGTGCCCACAATTACCGGGTGGCCTGGATTGCGGCCAATATTGGCGAGCGCATGGGCTTTGCCGGCGATG
Source organism: uncultured beta proteobacterium (assembly GCA_903927495.1). Classification (GTDB taxonomy): domain Bacteria; phylum Pseudomonadota; class Gammaproteobacteria; order Burkholderiales; family Burkholderiaceae_C; genus Rhodoferax. The sequence goes on along the minus strand of CAIYNH010000318.1, from coordinate 2,708 downwards.
CGATGCAAGCCTTGATTGCGGGCAGCTTTTTGCACGATGTTGGAAAAATTGGAATTCCCGATGCGATTTTGCTTAAACCCGGCAAACTTGACGAAGCTGAAATGGCCACCATGCGCACCCACGTCAATCAGGGCAAAGAAATCGTCACCGGTATGGGCTGGCTGGATGGGGCCAATGCGGTGGTGGCCTCCCACCACGAAAAGTGGAACGGCTCGGGCTACCCAATGCAACTTAAAGGCGAAGAGATTCCCCTATCAGCCCGGATTTTTGCCATGGCCGATGTGTTTGATGCCCTGTGTTCCAAGCGTCCCTACAAAGAACCCATGGAATTTGATGCGGTGATGGCGATTTTGAAGAAAGACACCGGCAGTCACTTTGACCCAGCAGTGACCGCGATTTTTGAACCAATGGCGCGCGGCATCTATGACCGATTGGGACAAAGCACGGAAAACAACGCCCGGTTGTTGCTGGAAGACCGCGTGCGACAGCATTTTGAGCACTGATGGCGGCTGCGCTCAGGGTCTGGCAAAGTAGTTGAAACAGGGACAGTGCGGATCAGCAAGTCTGGATTTAAGCCCCATTTGTGTATTAGCATCTATTATTGAGCACCTTAAAGTTCGAAGTGCAAATAAGACTTGACCGACAACCTCGATTAGCATTTGAACTCCCCAAGAAACCTTTAGTTCGAAGAATCATGAAAATTAATCTGCCTGTTACCCAGACTGAATATAGCTTGCATGACGGCGAGATTCTGGTTTCGACTACCGATCTGACTGGGCGCATCACCCATTGCAACCAGGGCTTTGTGCATGCCAGCGGCTTTGACTATGAAGAACTGCTCGGGCAACCGCACGACATTGTTCGCCATCCAGATGTGCCGCCAGAAGCCTTCAAAGACCTTTGGTCAACCATTGGACATGGCCGTCCATGGACCGGAATTGTCAAAAACCGACGAAAAAATGGTGACCATTATTGGGTACAAGCCAACGTGACACCCGTCATGGAAAACGGCAAACCCAAAGCCTACATGTCGGTTCGACTCAAACCCAGCCGAGAGCAAATTCAGGCCGCACAAGCACTTTATGCCCTGATTGAGCAGCAGCGCAGCAGTGGCAAGCCCTCCTTCAGACTGCACGCTGGCAAAGTCCGACCCTTTGGTTGGCGAGATAGCTTGGCCAAATTGAATCGACTGAGCTTACGTTGGCGAGCTGGCGCAGGCTTGATTGGATTGCTGTTGCTGACGCTGTCACCGGCCTGGTTTTTTGCCGATCAAGCTGTCATTGCAGTCAGCTTGATGCAACTCGTTGTTGGGGTACTCAGTACCAGCCTGTTCTTGAGTTGGTTTGGCGCTGCTGTAGCGAGCCCATTGGGGGGTGCCCATCAATTGGCCAATAAACTGGCCTGTTGCAACCTTGACGGCAACACCGAGTTCAACAGCAACAACCCCATGGGTTCTTTGATGCGCAGACTCTGGCTGATTGAGTTGAACATGCGAGCCATCGTTTCGGATGTCCGCGCCGAGGTGAGCGGTCTGACACAAGCCGCACAAGCGATCGTTCAAGGCAGCATGGATCTCTCTGATCGGACCGATTCCCAAGCCCAGGAGGTCGAGAAAACATCTGCGGCAGTAGAAGAGATTTCCGCTGCAATAGGCGATACCGCTGATACCGCCCACAGTTTGGCCAGTTTGAGTTCGCAGGCCAGCTCGGAAGCCTCAGCAGGAGCCATTTCCATTAACCAGGTCTCCGATTCGATGCAGCAGATCGAAACTTCGTCCAAGCGCATCACTGAGATTGTGGGCGTGATTGAGCAACTGGCCTTTCAGACCAACCTGCTGGCCCTGAATGCGGCTGTTGAAGCCGCACATGCGGGGGATCAAGGACGCGGCTTTGCCGTGGTTGCCGCCGAAGTCAGGGCCTTAGCGCACCGCAGCAGCGCAGCGGCCAAGCAGATTCGCGATTTGATCCAGACCTCGTCGCAGCAAGTCACAGCAGGCAGCGTCACTGTTGATGCGGCTGGGGACACCATTCGCAAAGCTGTTGAGCAAGTTCACATGGTCACGCAGCAGCTTGGTGAAATTACCTTGGCCACCAGGCAAGAATCTCTGGGGGTGGTGCAAATCAGCGAAGCCATGCATTTGTTGGATGATGTCACGCGCCAGAACGCTAACCTGGTGCAGCAATCCATGCTGGCATGCGAAGCACTCTCGGCCAGAGCAGACACTCTTAGCAGAGCGGTGATGATTTTTTCGATGCAGGCTGTTTGAGCAGGAGTTAGCGCGATGGGTACACGTCAATGGGACGAGTCCTTGAAACAATGGCCTGCGCGTGCATTTGAACCTCTTGGCTTTTGCCAAGGCAAGTAAATTCAGGGCAGGCCAGCGCGCTAATAGATCAAAGACAATAGCGCCCATGCTCAAATTTGACCTGCTCCAAACTGACCCCTCCAGCCACGCCCGTCGTGGCACGCTCACGCTGAACCACGGTGTGGTGCAAACTCCGATTTTTATGCCGGTCGGCACCTACGGCACCGTCAAGGGCGTAATGCCTGACAGCCTAGAAGACATGGGCGCGCAAATCATCCTGGGTAACACCTTTCACTTGTGGATGCGACCGGGGCAAGACGTGATGAAGAGCTTTGGTGGCCTGCATGGCTTTGAGCGCTGGCGCAAACCCATCCTGACCGACTCGGGCGGTTTCCAAGTCTGG
>CAIYNH010000317.1 GCA_903927495.1 uncultured beta proteobacterium | reverse complement strand
CGAACTGTTGTCAATGTCACGACGGTTGGTTGGAAAATCAGCCCCGAGAAACTCCTTATTTGCAGCAGGACCATCATCAGGAGTCAGCAATGTACTTCCGCATCCTGCATGACGAATCTAGTGGTGAGTTGACCTATTTGCTGGCCGATGATCTGACCAAAGAAGCTGTACTCATTGATCCGCACGGTTGCGACTTCGGCGTATTGTCGGCACTTCTGGCAGATCGAGACCTCTTCCTGAAATGGGTTTTGAGGACCCACCACCACGACCATCTAAATCCCGAAGAGCCTCTGAAATTGGACCAACTGAAGGCAACTCTTGTCCAGGGTGATGGCCAGGGTCGAGCATACCGACCAAACGATGGCGAGCACTTGCAATTTGGCAACGAAGTGATTGACGCATGGTCCACGCCCGGTCATACAGCAACTTGTCTCAGCTTTGCCTGGCGTGACCGACTATTTTGCGGCGGCTTGCTTACTGTCACGGACTGTCCACAACAGCCCTATGCAGCAGAACCCGACCTACTGTGGGAAAGCGTTACTCATCGATTATTCAATTTCCCGAACGAAACGCTTTTATTTTCAAGTCATGCACAACCATTTCACAGCGTCAGCACAGTCATGGAGCAAAGGCGTTGGAATCCGATCTTTGCGGGCAGCTCACGTGACGAATTCCTAGCTTCTAATGGATGCATCCCGGAAGTCCCAGCTAAATCATTTTTGCCAGAGGAATGAGCGCTGCGCTCACTATATTGATCAATAGCGCATTTACTTCAGAAAATACAGATGAACACGATTGAGAAACTAACACCTTACGACCAGCTGGGCGGAGAAGTCGGCCTTCGCGCCCTAGTGAATCGCTTTTATGAACTGATGGATGAGTTACCCGAGGCCTTTACTGTTCGCAAGTTTCACCCAGAAAATCTGACAGGTGCCGCGACGAGCTTATTTGAATATTTGTCAGGCTGGTTTGGTGGACCGGAGCTCTACATTGCGAAAAAAGGGCACCCTCGCTTACGAATGCGGCACGCGCCATATGCCATCGATTCGATAGTGCGCGATGAGTGGATGATGTGCATGACACAGGCACTAAATGAGGAGGTGGCAGACTCCAATTTTCGCGATGAGATTATTGACACATTTGCCAAGATGGCAAACCATCTGGTTAATACTAACGACAACCACCGTTGCATTGCATAAGCAATGGTTCTCAAACAGTACTCACTGATGTTGCTGGCCAGCGTCATTGCCATTGCAAGTGCCCTGGCGCTGCGCAGCGCTGTTCATGCGCTTATCTTGCGAGGGCTACGTGCTCCAAGACTAGCGCACCGGCGCACGCCGAATGATGAAGGATTGGAAGCCCAAACTGTGCGCCTACCAACAATGGACGGCAAAACACTCTTTGCATGGTTTGTCCCGGTTTCTAGCCAGGCACCCACCCCTGCTGTAGTCGTCATGCACGGATGGGGGGCCAATGCAAGCTTGATGCTTCCGACTCTGGGTCCGTTGCACGCAGCTGGCTATTCGGTGCTGCTAATTGATGCCCGTTGTCACGGTCAAAGTGACGATGCCGGATTTACCTCGTTACCCCGGTTTGCTGAGGACATTGAGGCCGGGCTGGACTGGTTGCATCTGCAACCCTTGGTAGATGCCAAAAAACTTGCGATCATGGGCCATTCGGTCGGGGCGGGTGCCGCGTTGCTTTGTGCAACTAGGCGAGACGACATTCGAGCCGTCATCAGTCTGAGCGCGTTTGCTCACCCGCGCGAAGTCATGCGAATTTTTTTGTCTGAAGCAAACATTCCCTATCATGTATTGGGCTGGTACATCATGCGCTACGTCCAAGTGGTCATAGGTGCGCGCTTTGACGAGATAGCGCCACTGAACAGCATGACTCGGCTGCGCTGCCCAGTAATGCTGATACACGGCAGCGACGACGAGCGGGTGCCATTTTCCGATGTTCAGCGACTGCTTGCCGCGGGTTCTCCAAAACAGGTTCAGTGCCTTCGCGTGGAAGGTGGACACGACCCCACTGCCGCTCTGAGGGCGCACTTGCCCTCATTACTCGGGTTTTTACAACAAGCCTTCAGATAGATTAGGGATTTGATGATTAAGGTCCACGCCCCAATG
>CAIYNH010000316.1 GCA_903927495.1 uncultured beta proteobacterium | reverse complement strand
CTTTCAGTGGACAGCCGTTAGCTGCTACGCTGCCCTATGCAGTCCGGACGTTCCTCCAGTGCCTTGTTTCCAAGATTGCACCAGCGGCAGTCTAGCGGGCTTCACGCCAGCATTATCGCGGTGCAACAGGGCTAGCTGATCCAGACATGGAGATTTATGTCGGCTGCAATGCAGGGTTGCCATGGTTGGATAAACTCGCCCGCATGGCACGCCAATCTCACGCTTCCAATTTCAGCACCCATGATGCCACTCGCGCCGGAGAAGGTTGCTGATGCAATTCGCTGTGCGTATTTTGAAAAACCTTTTTAGCGGCTTGCTGGCGCTGTTGATCCTGTTCGAAGAATGGGGTTGGGAGCCGCTACAGCGCGCTCTGGCCTGGATTGGCCAGTTGCCGGGACTGCGCTGGGTCGAGGGGCGCATCCGTGGGCTGCCACCCTACGCTGCGTTGGCACTGTTTTTGCTGCCGACTTTGTTGCTGCTTCCGGTCAAGCTATTGGCCTTGTGGCTGATCGGCCAAGGCAAGGTATTGGCGGGCACACTGGTGATCATCAGTGCCAAACTGGTCGGCACGGCGATCGTGGCACGACTGTTTACGCTAACCCAGGCGGCACTGATGCAACTGGGCTGGTTTGCACGCAGCTACAGCCGCTGGAGCCACTGGAAAGAAGCGCTGTTGGATCGGATCCGGGCCTCCTGGCCGTGGCGCTTGGGGCGGGTGTTCAAGCAGCGCTGGCGGCGCCGATGGGTCAGATGGAAAAAAACCTGGAAACCTGAATAAGAATCTTTTTACTACTAAATATATAGCTGTTAACGCTTTGTGGATAAGCGATTCCGCCTATTTACTTGTAAATACCGTGAGCACACCGGTGTAGCCGTACAAGTGGTTGCGGGCAATTTCTCCACCGGCAAAGAAGCCAACCAACGGCACGTCGCCCAAGGCCCTGCGGATGGTTTGCAGCTCGGCGCTTGGGCCCCCAAAGTGGCTGCCGCCGCGCCCGGAGCAACTCACGTAGATGGCGCCTGCGATGCCTCGGGCCGGGTGCGGAGCTGCTTCAAATTCGCAAGCTGCCAAGTCACTGGCTAGCTCTAGCGCCATCTCTTGCGGCTCAAGCTCTTCGCGGATTTCGGCGCACACCCGCATCAAATCGGCGCGGGCGGCCTGCACATTGCGCTTACAAAATGCCAGTTGCATCCCCTCGCTCACCAGTTCAGCCACGGCCACGCCAGAGCGGGTCGGATCTAGTCCGATGATGTGGCGCACGATCACGTCATCACCAAAATTTCCGGTGCGGGTGACCGCTTGTTCGCTTTCGGCACCTCCGCGTCCAACACGCTGGGTTAGCCCCACCAGGGTGGCCCGCACCGCCTGCAACGCCTCTTTGGGCTGTTGCAGCGACACTTTGAGCTCGCGCAACATGACTTCCAGCGCCGGTTCGCCGTCCAGCCCCAGCACCACGTTTCGGTCAGCGGCTGTGATCTGGTGCGATTTGGCTATTGGCAGACAACCCTGCGTAACGCGCGACACCAGCCCCACCTCGGGTCCAAAAGCCACGCCGCTCAAGCCACCACTGAAAACACCAGTGGCCGCACCTTGCCCCTTGACGGTGCCATCGCTCGCCACGGCAAACTGCACGCTGTTGGCGCGACTCAGCGCCAAGCCACCAAACAAATAACCGGATTCTGTGCGATCTGCCAGTTCGTTAATCAAATCTGCCAGATCCGGAGTTGCCGGGTCGGCATGTACCAGCGCAGTGTGGGCCGCAAATGCCAGCCCTAATGGGGCCACACCCGAGAACACCCGGTATTGGTCGCTGGGCAGCTCACACAGCATCAGCGCCAGAGCCGGCTCATCCACATACTCGACGTTATTGGACGCAATGCCCACGCCGACGGTGCCAGACCAGTCGGTCACCTCGGGTAGTTCGGCGTTGAGGTGCTCCAGAATGTCCTTGGCATGGGCCGCGTAGTGGTCGGTGATGTACAGCAATCCCAGAGTTGGACTGCTGGCATAGCCATGCAGCGCCATTTGGGCACGCAACTGCGCCAGCGTCAAACTGGCTGCCATCTGCCACTGTGGGTGAGTCGCGTGGCCATAGGGAAACAATTTCATGGCAAGATGACCTGGTGCTTTGGCTTCGTCTCAGCGACTGCGTGGTGCCGCCTTTCTTACTGCCTTTTTGGCTGCAGCCTTTGCTGGAGTTGCTTTAGAAGCTACATTTTTTGTAGCTTTAACAGCTTCCTTGGCAACCCCCTTGGCGAGGTTCTTGGTTAGATCCACGGCTGTGGCTTTGCCAGCCTCAGCCATGGCAGCTGAGGCAATATGGCCAAACTGCTGGGTCAGGGAATTCCACAACTGCATCGGGTCTACCAGTCCTGCGGCTGCCGCAGCTGCCGCAGGTTTGGCGGCATTGCCAATTTTCATTGCCATTTCTTCGGCTTGGGCGGCCACATCAGCCACGGTTTTTACAGTGGATTCGGCTTTTTCTGTGACTTTTTGCACACCCGAAACCAGTGAATCAGCCGCCTTCAGCTTGAATGCGTTGGCCAGATCACCCATGTTGAAGTTCATGCCTTT
>CAIYNH010000315.1 GCA_903927495.1 uncultured beta proteobacterium | reverse complement strand
CAAAGGCTTCGGCGGATTGAATGGCACCAAGCTTCTCCATCAGCAGCGCTTTGTCACGGTTTGATTTGTCGCTGATGTCTTCCTGTTCAAGATAAGCAATGCCTCGAAATAGTTGGTCTTGAATCATCGATACGCACTGTGAATACCGAAGAATCAACGCATCAACAGATTCCTCTTGCTCATCGGTCAAATCTTCAGCCCCTTGCAGTGTCATGGGAAACTGATGCTGATTTTTTTCAACTGATTGGCGCAGCTTTGCAATGCGCTGTGCACACGCCTGCATGCTGGCTTTAAATATCTGTTGCTCAATACTCATAGGAGAATGCCTCTGCGGGCGATTTGGTGGATGGGTTGCTCGGCTTGTTCAGGTGTTTTGATGAGCAAATCTACTTTGGTGTCGCATTCGCCGCTTAAACGGTATTGCGTAGTTAACTCTGTTTTCAGATCGATGGCGCGGCTGGCTTCAAGGAACACGTCGATGTCACCACCTTTGCACATGTCATCCATTCGCGAGCCAAACAAATAAATGTGACCATGCGGGTCCAGCGCCCCAAGTGTGGTGCGAATGGCGTTGAGTTCATTGGGCTTAAGTCTCATGGCAGTTCATTTTCTTTTAGCGTTCGCGTAGCCACTACCCGACGTACTGGCACGTTCGGCTTTGATGATCAGGTCAAGTGGGTATCAACCCCATAAAACGGTGTACTGCGTCTTCTGTATTTTTGATCAATGGTGTGCATTAAAACTCCAAAAAAATGCTTGGCAACAGCACTCAATGCGCAGGCGGTCTGGGTCATGCTTGATTCTGCAGGAATGTTTCAAACTTTTGCATGGCGATGTCAAATCTAATTATCAGCATCAGCGCACTCAATAACAGCACCATACCTGCAAAGCTGTGCAAAATGACTTGTGATCTGCACAGCGTAATGTGCCCGTGCATTTGTTCGTCGTTGCTCCAGATGCCGGTAAACAGGTCATACAGGCTGGGTACATACAGCACCGCCAGGGCGATGATGATGGGGAACTGGGTGAGGAACTGGGTGGCGACCGGATATCTGGATCGCAGCGCAGCGCTTGCAATGACGGGAACGGGGGGTGGATGGCGGGGCGGTCATGGTGTGTTCAGCACTTTCCAGTGGCCGCCCTTGTCGTGGCCGACGCGGACCAGACACGTTTCTTGTTGTAGCTTTTTGAGGGCTCGCTCAACAGATCGGGTGGTTAAGCCGACTTTGATGGCAAGCTCGGGGATGGTGGTCTTAGAATCATTACGCAGAACCGTGAGAATTTTCACCGACGTTTTGTCGGTTACTACCTCCTTTGCTCCACCCGGCTCTGGCTGTTGAACGTCAGGGCGCTTTAGGATGACGCGGAACTGGTTGGCATCGCGCTCGTCTAGGAACTCGATGTGTGGCCAGGCTTCGATGGCGCGCAGCATACCGCTGCCCATGCCTTGGTAGGGCAGGATGTGAAAGGCGTGCGATGCCAGCGCGGGGTTGTAGCGGCGTTCAAAATAGCTGGCAAATTCAATTTGTTCGATGTGCTCAAAGCTGGCAGCAACAACGGTTTGTTCATCTGCATGCAGCAGGTCTGACTGCTGGAACATGCGCTGCATTTCTTCGCGGGCAGTGACCTGGCGTTTGTCTGCGCCTGATTTGACCCAGATGCGGCCATGGGTGTCAACGTAGGGTTGGTTAAGCCCCTCGGGCACGTTGATAAGCATGACCAGGCCGTGCGCTGTTTTGACGTTGCTTGTGGTGGGGTTGATGGGCGGCTTGACGTGTTGCGAGGCGGCGTTTGACACCCAACGCACGCCACTGCCATATTTTTAATCTGATCCAGCTATCTGAAAATGGTGGCGATTTGTTTGTTGCGCAGGTGCGATTTGCAATTGCCGGTTTTGATCTTGTCAACCGTCAGGTCTGCAAGCAGTACGCCGGGGGTGATGTAGGTGTTGTGGGTTCCAATGGCGCGGGGAATGGCCCCGTCTTCAAGCATCATTTAGCACCGAACCCACCAACTCCACACCATTGCCCTGCAGGCGCTGCGCCAGACGGCTTACTTCTGGTACCAGGGTTTGGTTCTTTCGGCTGATCATCATTGCTACGCCTGCACGGGATGCTATGATTTCTGCATCAGCGTACTCAGCACCTGCAGGTGTGTCAATAATGATCACATCAAACTGCTGGCTGGCCATTTCAAGCAAATTGCCAAAAGCAACGCGCCCCAGCAACTCTTGTGGATTGGGTGGCATGGCACCGGCGATCAATATGGCGAGATTGGGCAGGCCGGGGACCAGTTGTGCTGCTTCGAGTCCAGCACGGTTGGCCAATATGCCTGACAGGCCAAAACTTCGGCCCAGCTTGAACAGTGCTTGCTGACCTTGATCGGGCTCGGAGCGCAAATCGCCGTCAATCAGCAGGGTACGTTGCCCCTGTTGAGCAAAGACAATGGCCAGGTTACCTGCAACAAAACTGCGTCCGTCATTCTTGCCCGGGCTGACAATGGCCAGTACTTTGCGCTGCGGCACTTTGTTCAGCCAGCGCAGCATCAATTGGCTGCGTATTGCGCGCAGATTTTCGCTCACCGGGCTGAAGGGCTGGTAGGCTGTCAGCAGTGCAGGGCTCAGACTGGTGTTGGCCGCGCTCAGGTAGGCGTAGTCGTATTGCTGGCTCAGGGCAAAGTCGATGTCATCTTTGGTGAGCAGTTTGAGGGCGATAGCGGCATCGCCAAACTGCACGTTGTTGGTTTTTTGGTAATCCAGAATGCGGGCTGCATCTTGGCTGCTGAGTCGGCCATTGGCCACCAAAATGTCGCCGATGGACCGCGCGGCGCTAAAAATTGGCGTGATAGGGATGGCAACAGCGGAAGTCATGCGCGTGCTTTTTTGCCCGCAAGCAGGTTGACGGCTGAGCCAATGGAGCCCAGCACCGGAAGATCAAGCGCATCAAACAAATCTTGGGTGGATCGAACCCGCCGCGTTTTTAGCTCCAGCATCAGTGCCAAGCCCACGCCCAACAGGGTGCCCAAAAAGATGGAAACCAGGGCATTCAAAAATATTTTCGGTTTGGATGGCGCGGTGGGCACAAAGGCTGGGTTAAGTACAGCAATGTTGGTTTGATTGGTTTGGCTCTCGATGTTGGTTTGTGATGCGCGTTGGCTCACCAGTTCAAAAGCCCGCTGCGCTGATTCAATGTCGCGGCGCAGTACATT
>CAIYNH010000314.1 GCA_903927495.1 uncultured beta proteobacterium | reverse complement strand
GCCATTGCATATGGACTCGATAACGCCAGTGAAGGGGTTTATGCCATTTACGATCTGGGTGGAGGCACCTTCGATATTTCAATTTTGCGTCTCACACAGGGTGTCTTTGAGGTTGTGGCTACGGGCGGTGATTCAGCACTAGGTGGTGATGATTACGACCATGCACTGGTCGATTGGGTGCAAGAAAAAACGGGCACTGATGCCGTTTCGGCCGCTGATAAGTCCGCAATGAAGGCTGCAGCAAGAGCTTGCAAGGAATCATTGTCTGCTAATGATGTAGTAGCATTTAACGCTAGATTGACGGGTTCTGAGCTGAATATTGATGTTGAGTTGTCGGACTTTGAGGGAGCAACTCAGGCACTTACGGCGCGAACCCTTCAGGTCGTTCGCAAGACCCTGCGTGATGCCAAACTCGGTGCTGATGAAATCAAAGGCGTGGTAATGGTGGGTGGTTCCACCCGCATGCCGCAAATCCAGCATGCTGTAGCCACTTTCTTTGGGCGTGTACCGCTGAACAATCTTAACCCTGATGAGGTTGTGGCACTGGGCGCTGCCATTCAGGCTAACCAGCTGGCGGGCAACAACCCTGGTGGCGAACTGCTGCTGCTCGATGTGATTGCACTTTCGCTTGGTATTGAGACCATGGGCGGTCTGGCCGAGCGCATCGTCATGCGTAACGAAACCATTCCCACGGCCAAAGCGCAAGATTTCACCACCTACATTGACGGGCAGACTGCTCTGGCACTGCACGTGGTGCAGGGAGAGCGCGATCTGGTTGCTGATTGCCGCAGCTTGGCGCGGTTCGAGTTGCGCGGAATTCCACCCATGGTAGCTGGTGCAGCACGCATTCGGGTCACCTTCACGGTTGATGCGGATGGTTTGTTGAGTGTTTCGGCGCATGAGCAGATCAGCGGCGTGCAGGCGCGCATTGAGGTCAAGCCTTCCTATGGTCTGGAAGATGACCAGATTGCCCGCATGTTGGCCGAGAGTTTTACCACGGCCGAAGCCGACATGCAGGCCCGTGCGGTGACCGAGGCGTGGGTCGATGCGGATCGTATGGTGCTGGCCACCACCAGTGCACTGGCGGCCGACGGAGATTTACTCGATGACCCGCAGCGCGCTGATATTGATGTCTTGATGCAGGCAGTTCAGGGAGCCCGTGCACTGCAAGATGCCAAAGCCATCGAAGCCATCACGCTGGCACTGGCCAAAGGCACCGAAGCCTTTGCTGCCCAGCGCATGAACCGGGGTATCCAAAAAGCGCTCTCTGGCAAGAATATCGCGACCATCTGACAACCGCACCGAACGCCATGCCTATTATCAAAATATTGCCGCATGCCGAATACTGCCCCACCGGTGCAGAAATTTCGGCTCCAGTGGGTACATCCATTTGCGAAGCCTTGCTGGAACACCACATTCACATCGAACACGCTTGCGAGATGAGTTGCGCCTGCACCACCTGTCACGTTATCGTGCGGGAAGGGTTTGAGTCACTGCAAGCTTCAGACGAAGATGAGGATGATTTGCTGGACCGTGCCTGGGGCCTGCAGCCCCTGTCGCGACTGAGTTGCCAGGCGATACTGACGCAAAAAAACCTGGTGATTGAAATCCCGAAATACACCATCAATCATGCCAAAGAAGGTC
>CAIYNH010000313.1 GCA_903927495.1 uncultured beta proteobacterium | reverse complement strand
GCTGTCATTGGCCTTATTGATCTGCCTGCCGGATTGCTGACACTGGGTCGGCGGCAAACCAAAGGCTCGTTATCCTACTCTTGGATGATTACCAGTGCCTTGTTTTGTAGTAACATTACTACATAATTCCAGCACACGAGGTGTCACTGTGACCATTACAACCTTATCAAGCCGCGAGTTCAACCAAGGGGCGAGCGAGGCAAAGCGGGCAGCAAATAACGGGCCGGTATTCATCACAGATCGAGGCCGCCCGGCCCATGTGCTTATGCGCTTCGAGGACTATCAGCAGCTCACAAGGCAGCGGCGCAACATTGCCGATGCACTGGCTATGCCTGGTATTGCCGACATCGAGTTTGAGCCACCGCGCGTGACCATCGAGCCCCGGCCTGCTGATTTCTCATGATGTTTGTTCTTGATACCAACGTGGTGTCCGAACTGCGCAAGGTACGGCTTGGCAAGGCCGATTTGAGCGTTGTGGCATGGGCGCAAAGCGTTGATGCTGCCGACCTCTTTGTGTCGGCCATCACTATCATGGAACTGGAGCTTGGAGTTCTCTCGATTGAGCGAAAGGATGCCACCCAAGGGGCCATGCTGCGCTCTTGGCTAGAGCAACACGTATTGCCCGAGTTTTCCGGGCGCACGTTGCCAGTAGACACCGCCGTGGCACAACGCTGCGCCCGGTTGCATATACCCGATAAGCGCGGTGAGCGCGATGCACTCATCGCGGCAACTGCACTTGTGCATGGCATGACGGTGGTCACTCGCAACGTCGCTGATTTCAAGCCCACCGGAGTGACCATCATCAATCCGTGGGAGGCACAGTCATGACTGGCACGACTCTTTGAGGGCTTAACAGCGAAAGTCGACAGTTTTTTCGCTGAGACCAAATTCGTTGAATTGGACTTCTCCTGACCTGCCGTTCAAGAGCGACTCTTTTCGCTGCTCAACAGCCTGTCATCGGTAGTGCCTGAATTCTTGGGCTGAATGACAGCAATGGAGAATTTGGTTAGACGAATGGCAGGTATCGGGCGACAACCCCGAATACCCGCACCTGGTCGATGGCGGGTGCCCACTTTTCTGAATTCAGCGCCACTTTGCTGACTGACGAACTGTATACGCGAGTACCCGGCCTGGAGAAGGCAGTTCGGCAAGCGGGTTGACGGCACTGGGGGCTTGAAGAGTCAATAGCCATACTTTTCAGTGCTTCCAGAATAGAATCCGCAAATCGTCGCTTTCGGGCCGACCTCATCACTTCAAGTAAACATCATGCCCAAACTCAAACTCACCTATTTCGATTTCCATGGTGGCCGCGCTGAGCCTGTTCGGCTGGCTTTGCATATTGGCGGCGTTGCCTTTGAAGACCACCGCTTTACGCTTGCTGAATTTGCCGAGGTGCGCAAGTCCACACCTTTTGGACAAGTGCCCACCCTGACGGTCGATAGCGTGCAGGTGACGCAGTGCGATTCGATACTGCGATACGCGGGCAAACTGGCTGGTCTGTACCCCTTGGATGCGTATCCGGCGCTATTGTGCGACGAGGTGATGTACGTGGTGGAGGAGGCAGGTGTCAAGATGGGTCCGAGTTTTCGCATGACGGGCGAGGCCCAAAGGGAGGCTCGCACTGCCCTAGTCAATGGTTCCATGCCCGTCTACCTTGGTTGGCTGCAAAGTCAGTTGCAGGCACATGGCGGGGAATACTTCGCCGACAATCGCCTCACTATTGCTGATTTGAAAGTCTTTGTTGATGTGCGCACTCTCACTTCCGGTCGTCTGGATCATGTCCCTACCAATCTGGTGGAAAAGGTCGCGCCTGCACTGGTTGCACATATGCAGCGTATTGCTCAGGCACCGGCTGTGGCGCAGTACTACGCCAAGTTCGGCGCTTAGTATTCACTTCCACGTCTGATGGCACGCAAACCGGGTTGGCGGGTTGTCCTTGGTAGGGCCGCGTGGGCTAGGCACACGTATGAACGTCCCGAAGGCGATGGTTTAAAACTGCTTGGCAGCGTTAGCAAGGGCGCGCAGGTTGGCGCACTAGCCATGACGGCTGAGGGCGAGTATGTGCAAGTGGTTGGCGACCATCAGATGCCACTGAAAACCAAAGAGATTGCAAAGGCTATTGCCAATGCACCCAAGGAAACGAATCCGGAGTTTTTAGGAACGACACCGCCCTGGCTTGATGTCCGCAATGAATCCCCCGTGCCGGTGGTTATCGTGAAAAAGCGCCGGGTTGCGGTGATGCCTAATTGAACTTTGAGCTTGACGGAGTCGAGTTTTTTGCTTTGACGTATTTACTGGACAGTTCCTACTTTTCCCGTTTTCTGTCATGTCGCCATCGGCTCTATGTCAGAGGGCGGGTCATGGCGGCTATATTTGGCCATGATTTTCGTCAGGTCAGGTGCAAAAGCCGGAACCGCTAAAAATACCGGCAGGGCCGAGCGCATTGCACTGTGGCCACGATCAACTCAGAGTGCGCCATGTGCGGGTTCATGGTACGCAACCAGCTGCGAAAGCAGTGCCAAACCTGCGCAATGTGATTGATCGCCAAGTGCTGAAGTAGCCCTTGTGCGAT
>CAIYNH010000312.1 GCA_903927495.1 uncultured beta proteobacterium | reverse complement strand
GGAGTTCTATGCGGCCTATTGGAACTATCAGGATCTGATGACTTTCACCGAAGCGCTGATTCGCGACGCGGCCCAACGCGCCTTGGGCAGTTTGCAGTTGAGCTACGCCGGCAAGGCGGTCGATCTGCAACAACCTTTTGAGCGTCTGACCATTCATGAAGCCATCTGCAAATACACCGAAGCGGGACAAACGCTGGATGATGGCTCTGGTTTGAAAGTGGACAGCGCGAATTGGCTGCGCTCGGTGCTACCCAAGCTGGGCATCACCGAAGCCAAAAACCACATCTCAACGCGCAGTCTGCCCAGCTTGCAGGTGCTGTACTTTGAAGAAACGGTAGAAGAAAAGCTCTGGCAGCCGACCTTCATCATGGAGCACCCGACCGAAATCTCCCCGCTGGCGCGTGCCAACGATACCCGCCCCGAGGTCACCGAGCGCTTTGAGCTCTACATCACCGGTCGCGAATTTGGTAACGGCTTTAGCGAATTGAACGATGCCGAAGAACAGGCTGCCCGCTTCCAGGCCCAGGTGACCGCCAAAGACAGCGGTGATGACGAGGCCATGTATTACGACCACGATTTCATCCGCGCACTGGAATACGGCATGCCGCCCACTGGGGGTTGTGGCGTGGGTCTGGACCGGCTGATGATGTTGCTGACCGACAGCAGCAGCATCCGTGACGTCATTTTATTCCCGGCGCTGCGTCGGGAGGCTTAGGTAACATCTTCTTCTAGCGCTTATCCATAAAGCATCTATAGCTATGAAAATGATATCAAAAAACAAACCTGACAACTGGCCATACCCACGCTGGATCGCACATCGGGGCGCTGGCAAACTGGCCCCTGAGAACACCCTGGCCGCTTTTCGACTAGGCGCGAGCTACGGCTACCAGATGTTTGAGTGCGATGTCAAACTCAGCCATGACGAGGTGCCGTTTTTGCTTCACGATGCCACGTTGCAGCGCACCACCAATGCCCGTGACCAACTAGGTGCAGGTAACAGCGCGGTGGCGGGCGATCACCCCTGGGGACAGCTGGCGCAGTTGGACGCTGGCAGTTGGCATTCACGCCGTTTTGCCGGTGAGCCGCTGCCGAGCTTTGCAGCCATCGCACATTACTGTCTGCGCAATGGCTACTTTTTGAACATCGAGATCAAACCAACTCCTGGTCTAGAGCGGCATACCGGCGAGGTGGTTGCGAATCACGCTGCACGCTTATGGCAAGGTGCCGCAGTGCCCCCGCTGCTCACGTCATTTGAGGTGCCAGCGCTCGAAGCTGCGCTAGCCGCACAACCCGCTCTGCCACGCGGCCTGCTGCTTGACACCTTGTGGACCGGTTGGGTAGAAACTGCGCTGCGGCTCAATTGCGCAGCTGTGATCTGCAACCAGGCGCTATGGGACAACTCCAGCGTAACGCAAGCCAAGAGCGCAGGTTTAAGAACTCTGAGCTATACCGTCAACGACGAATGGGCCGCGCAAAGGCTGCTGGATTTGGAAACTGATGGGATCATCACCGACCGGGTTGATCTTTTCACGCCCGCCAACCCCGAAGCATGACCCATTGACAAGTCGCGCTGAGGGTGACCAAGGCCAGGTAGGTAAGCATCTTGCCGTCGTTCCCGTACAACAAAAAACCAAGCCCAAGCCCAACCAGACATACTATTAAATGAATAGCTACTTGTGCATACCAGGTAAGCCTTACAACCTTTTTCCTTATAAATATACGGGCGATCAATGGCATCAGCAAAGCGAGCCAAATGGCGGGTGCAGCAAAATTCAACCCATGGTTGAGCATGGCCAGCGGTCCCATTAACCCCTGCCCCTATAAAAGAAAAAATGACTCAGATCAAAGTGCATGGCACTGATTTTATAATTCGCGCATGGCAGTCTGGGCATTAGGCATCAATCACACGACCGCACCGCTCGATCTGCGCGGTCGGTTTGCGTTCGCCATCGACCAGGTGGAACCCACTTTGCGCGCTCTGCGTAATGCCTTGAACCGCGAACCCGAGGCGGCATTGATCTCCACCTGCAACCGCACCGAAATTTATTGCGCCGGTGAGCAAGCCCAGTTGGAACACACCTTGCACTGGTTGGCCCAAAGCGGAGGCATTTCCCCAGACCTGCTGCGTGCCCATTCCTACACAATGAACGACGGTCAGGCTGCCCGGCATGCCTTTCGCGTGGCCAGCGGGCTCGATTCGATGGTGTTGGGCGAGCCACAAATTCTGGGTCAAATCAAAGACGCAGTGCGTGCTGCAGAAGCCGCCGGTGCCCTGGGCACCACGCTAAGCCAGTTATTTCAACGTTCTTTTGCCGTGGCCAAAGAGGTTCGCACATCCACCGAGATTGGTGCCCACTCCATCAGCATGGCCGCCGCCGCAGTGCGCCTGGCCGGGCAGTTGTTTGAAGACCTGGCCGAGGTCAAGATTTTGTTTGTCGGTGCTGGCGAAATGATTGACCTGTGTGCCACCCATTTCGCCGCAAAGACCCCAAAAAGCATCGCGATTGCCAACCGTACCCTCTCCAGGGGCGAAGAACTGGCTGCCAAATTTGGTGCGGAGGTGATGCGCCTGTCCGAACTGCCAGACCGCCTGCATGAATTTGATGCGGTGGTGAGTTGCACGGCCAGCACCCTGCCCATCATTGGTTTAGGAGCCGTGGAGCGCGCTTTGAAACGGCGCCGGCATCGCCCAATGTTCATGGTCGATCTGGCGGTGCCGCGTGATATCGAACTTGAAGTCAAAGCGCTGGAAGATGTCTATCTTTACACTGTCGATGACCTTGCCAGCGTGGTGCAAACCGCTCAGGCCAACCGCCAGGCCGCAGTCGCCCAGGCCGAGGCGATTGTGGATGCGGGTGTGCAGAGCTTTTTGCATTGGATTGAACAGCGCAGCACCGTGCCACTGATTCAGCAACTCAATGCCCAGGCCGACGAATGGCGCGCCAACGAGATTGCACGTGCGCGAAAACTGCTGGCCCGGGGAGAAAACGTCGATACCGTGCTGGAAGCCCTGTCCAAGGGCTTAACGCAAAAAATGCTGCACGGCGCGATGGCCGAATTGCGGGGTGGTGACAGTGCGGCCCGTGAACGCGCAACCACCGCTGTACAACACTTCTTTTTGCGCAAAGAACGTTAGCTGGACTCGAACCCGGATTCCAAACTGGCCCACAAATCGGGCAAAAAAATACCGCCGCCGTTCGGTCTGAACCTGCCCAAGTCCGGCAACTCGATCGATCCTCCGATCAGTGTCATTTCAGCCAAGCTCAGTCCGATTGACCCTTCACCATCCTATCCCCATTACCCATGAAACCATTTCTTCGCCAACAACTTGCACGCTACGTTGACCGCCAAGGCGAGCTTGAATTCCTGCTTTCACGCCAAGACATCATGAGCGATATGGCGCAGTTTTTACTTCTGTCACGCGAGCACACCGAAGTGGCCGCGGTCGCCAGTCGCTGGCTGCGCTATCAGCAACGCGAAGCTGACCTTGCTGAAGGTGAGGCACTGCTCAAAGACGCTGTTGAAGATGCCGACATGACTGCCATGGCTGAGGAAGAAATTGAGTCCGCCAGCGCTGAATTGGCGCAATTGGAAGCAGAGCTGCAACGCATGCTGCTGCCCAAAGACCCGGACGATGCGCGTCCGGCCTTTATTGAAATCCGCGCCGGTACCGGTGGCGACGAGTCAGCCCTGTTTGCCGCTGACCTG
>CAIYNH010000311.1 GCA_903927495.1 uncultured beta proteobacterium | reverse complement strand
GACTCCGCCGCTGGTGCTGCCGCCCACGGTTGAACCGGTGGCTACCAGTGTGGCGTCATAGGTCTTGGCTGCTGCGGTGATGGTGGCAGCGGCTGTGAGTTGTGCTGCGTTGATCGTGCCCGCTACGCTTGTGATAGTGGGTTGTGCTTGCAGCGCATAGTCTGAGGCCAGAGAAACCACTTTATTGGCAGCGCTGCTGCCGTCTTTGGTACCACTGCCGCTGCTGGTGATGGCACCCAGTGCCGCGTTGCCGGTAGCTGCGATGGTTTTAGCACCAAGCACGTGGGCGTTGCTGTAGTTCAAGCTGATGGCGCTGGTGTCGAGCGCGATGCTGTCAGTGCCGACTCCGCCGCTGGTGCTGCCGCCCACGGTTGAACCGGTGGCTACCAGTGTGGCGTCATAGGTCTTGGCTGCTGCGGTGATGGTGGCAGCGGCTGTGAGTTGTGCTGCGTTGATCGTCACCGCTGCATTCGTAGTATTCAGTGTTGGCAACTGGTAGTTGCTGGCCAAACCACCCGAACCGTCTGTGGCGTCGACCAAAGTGATCGCACTGATGTATTTGCCGACCGTGGCCACGTGGCTATCACTGGCTAGAGCGCCGCTGTAGGTCAGCGTTTGGCTACCAACACCCGTGGCGAGCGAAACTTTTCCAGCCAGGACGGCTGTGCCGTCATAGGTCTTGCTGGCAGAAAGCGAGACGGTCTTTGGGTTGATGGTCCACGTTGCTGCGTTGCCAAGGGACAGCGCATAGGCGTTATTGCCAAGCGTGATGCCACTGCCGTATGTCACACTGTAGTTGCCCGCATTGGAGCTTGCCGAGGGTGCCCCGCTCCAAACGACAGTTCCCACAGGCAATGCGTCCGTTATTAGTGTTCCAACACCGTAAGTTGGCGTGCTGTAGTAACCATAAGTGAAACTCGGTGTGTCTCCGTAAACACTGTTTCCGGCAAAGAAATCAAGATAAGCAGATGCCACTGTCACTGACACTCGGCTACTCGCGTCGGACGTTGTTGATCCACTTGTAGAGACTGCAAAGAGCGAATGCGTCCCACCGGATGTCAGAGAACCCGAGTAGGTCCAGTTGCCACTTCCATCGGCAGTTGTTGTACCGACCAGCGTAGTCAGTCCGTTGAGCGTGTCATAAATCTTGACGGTCGAACTTGCTGGTGCGGTGCCGTTGATGATGGTCACTTGCCTGCCGCTGCCTGAGTTGGCAAAAGTGGGCGTGCTAATCGTAGGATAGTTGCCGGCAACAGGGCCTTTGTTTATACCGGTCGCGGTAATGCTACTCGTTGAATAGCTGTTGATGACGTTGGGCAGCGCATTGACTTTCTGCTCGTAGCCAATCAACGCGCCAATGTAGTTGCCACCGCTGACGGTTCCACCAGCCGAGGAGTTGATGATCTGCACACCATGCGCCAGGGAATCATTGGTTCCGGCATAACCAATGAAGCCACCGACGGCATTGTTAGGGGAGTTCACTGTCGCGGTTGAGTAGTCATTGATAAAGACCGATGCCATGAAAGCAGATCCGGTAAAACCGCCGACCGCTGCAACATTGGAAATCGGAAGCCCCCAGTTGCCGGGCACCACGCCGGCGGTAGACTGAACGGTTCCAGTAACGTAAGAGTTATAGGTGATTGTCTGTGAGAGTTCGGCGGCCAAGCCACCAAGCGCTGCAGAGTCGGAATGGAGATTGACGTTGGTTAGACCAACGTTAGAAATCTGGCTCCAGTAGCCAAAGTTAAAGACTTTGCCGAAAAGTCCGCCATACAGAATGGTGTTTCCAGTCTGTGCGTTTCCAACTGAAATAGTTCTGGAGACTCCATCAATGGTGTGCCCCAAACCTTCCAGCCTAAGTCCAAAGCCACCATTGCCCGCTGTGTCACCAAGCACAGTCGTGGCAGTCGACGCAAAGTTCGAACCCAGCGCGTAATTGCCAGAGCAGTATCTCCCATTGGTGCAATTGCCAGCGGTAATGGTGCCGGCGGCATTTCCCGATCCCATGAGCGCAGCCATGGTCGCGTAGCTATTGACAACGGTATAGACGTTGCTATTGATGGTCAGGGCACCGCTGCTTGAATAGTTGATCTTGCCGGTAAATGAGGTGTCGCCGCCGCGCACCATATTGAGGAACCCAGCTGTCGATGCAGTGACATCGGTGGGGTTAGTGCCGCCGTTAAAACTCATGGTCAAGGCACCCGTACCGGAGACCCCCATGACTGCATTGACATTGATGTTCTTGGTTGCGCTCAGCGACAGCGTCGACTGGCTCCATGCCACATCGGCATTGATGTTGATGTTGCCGGTATCGGTGCCTGCACCTGCAGTCGTTAACGACACATTGGTTCCCGCGTTGAGCGTTGTTCCCAGTGTGGTGGCCGACAGGCAATTTGGGCCGGTACAGCTATTTGTTCCAATGGTGATGTCAGTCGGGTCTATCAACCAGGTACCTGCGTTCCCGCCCGGACCAGCTGCAGCCGAAACACGCACGCCTTCTGTTACCAGGGAATGCCCCGACGTTTCAATCGCACCACCATTGCCGCCTTGCGGACCGCCGCGTGCCAACAACTCGCCATGTGCAGCCGTGTGGCTGTCGGCAGACAAGACATCGCTCCACAGCACAATCTTGCCGCCATCACCCTGCGCGGTGGCCGATGCGTCAATGCGCGCATCAGGCGCCATGCTGACTTGGGTGGCCTGATGCATGCCTGCGCTGCCTTGCCAGTCACCACCAACCAACACCTGCCCACCACCGGTGGCACCACTGGCATCCATGCGGCTGCCCGAAGCCAGGTCGATCTGGTCACCTTCGAGCATGATCCGGCCACCGCGCGCTACCAGGCTGTTGGCCTCTATCGTGCCACTCTGCGTGACGGTGCCGCTGCGCAAGTCGGCCACGCTGCGTGCGGACAAAATGACCAACCCATCGGGAGCGATCACGGCCTGGCTGTTACTGACCAGGGTTTTAAGGGCTGCCGGGGTAATATGCAGGCCGGTTAACGACGTGCCTTCAAAATCCAGACGAATCACCTCGCCAGCGGCCATGGCAATCGTGCCAGCACGCGCCAAAACGACCCCTTCGTTGCGAACTTCAGGCGCCAATAACGCCAGATAGCCGCCGTGCGTAGTCTGCAGCGAGCCTGCATTGACCACTGCACCCGTAGCCCCCTGACGTTCCCAGGTGCTGCCACCGCTCATAAAGGCATCAGTGTTCATGCTCATGCTGGTGGCAACCAAGCCACCTACATCAACGCTCGCGGTGCTGCCAAAAATCACGCCGCCGGGGTTGCTGATAAACACTTGCCCGGGGGCTGTGATGTGGCCCAATATTTGGCTTGGCTGGGTATCAAGTACGCGGTTCAGAGTGACAGAGCTGGTGCCGGGCTGGTTGAAGTTGACCGTGGCCTGGCTGCCCAGGTTGAATTTCTGCCAGTCGATCACTGCACGTTGCGTAGCCTGTGTGATCGTCATCAGGTTGCCCTGCTGTGCCAGTTTGGCAGAGCCAGCAACGATTCGGCCAGCGGTGGGCAATTGGCTTGGTGCAGGGGGTGGCGCATTTTGCGACCAGGCGTGCGTCATTGCAATGGCCAGTACGCAGGGCATGGCGGCGCGCAAAGCGCTGCCGGCTCCATGGCCCTTGGCTGTTTCGGGAACGGCGACACATTGTGCGTCTGAACGACGCACTAAACGGTATGAACGATTCATGCTGGCGTGCTGCTTCATGGCAACGTCTCTCTAAGGTATTTATTGGGATTCGGCTCAGAGAGCCACTTGAGCAGTCAACCAAAAACGCTGGTTGCTGCTGCTTCCGTCTTGATTGGCTCCGGTAGCAGTCGGGTTCGGATGGTCACCCATGCGTTGCGCCCAACTGAGTCGCACTGACAATGGTTTATCGGATGGGCGCCATTCAAACCACAACCCAGCGCCCTTGATGGTCAGACTGTTGTTCAGCGGCGCACCGGTGAAATTGGGGTCAGTCAACTGCGAGCCAAAGCCAACGTCACCAAATAGAGCAATATTGAAGTCTGAGTGTCCGACAACCCCCAGGTTTTGCCTAAGCTCGCTCTGCACGACCCAGCCCTCGGTTGCGGAAACCTCGCCTACCGGATAGGCCCGAACCCCTTGCGGGCCAGCAATGGGTAAGCGCTCAGAGCTGTCCAAATTGCGACTGGCAAACTGACCATTCACTTTAAACAACCAGCTACGCCCGCGTTCGAACGTTTGCAGGCGTTGCACGCCTGCTCGCAATAAATGATACGTACCAGCAGTGCGAGCGGTTACGGAGTCTGCTGCCTGATTGGGCGACCCATTGAGATCAACGTTGCCAAGCGTGTAATTGATATCCAGGTTGATGCGGGCGTTGAACTTAAACCAGTCCGTCATCTGATCGGCCCAATTCACTGTCAAGGCATCAATTTTGTAATCAGACAAGGTGGTGCCAAGGGCTTCGTTGTTAAAGCCGCGTCGCTCCAATTGGGCACTCAGGTCGGTGGTGCGCACCGCAGCGCGTGCTAACGGCCAGCGCAAGCTCAGACCGACTGTGCTGGAGGGCCCTTTGACCGATAACGAATTAAATTCAGGGCTCACCAGTTGGTAGTCCAGCGCACTGGCGTACACCCCTGCACGCAAACCCGTGGTTGAGACAGGCATCTCGCCAGCAAGTCGCAACAGCTTGCTGCCTTCGCTCACGACCGTGTTGAATGAAAGGGTTTCACCCAGCCTGAAGGGCGAATACCAGACACCATTTACACTGAGCCTGGATTCACCGGTGGAGCGCGCGCCTTCGTTGTCTGCGCGGATCACAAAGCTGGCTGCGGGGGCTGGCGTTAAGGACAGCGCCAGATCGGTTTGACCTTCTTGGCTGCCTTTGACCAAATCACCGGTTGCCCTGACCCCAGGCCACTCGGCCAATATGCCCAGTGCGCGATCCAGATCATCGAGGCGAACAATCTGTCCCTGGCGTTGACCGATCAGTATGACGGCCTTGGCTTGTTGCTCAGAAATGGCACTGGGAACGGTGCCAATGATTTTTATCTGCCCAAAGACCGACTCCTGAACACGAATGCGGACCACACCCCCGGTGACATCCTGCTGCGGCAAATAGGCCCTGGCCAAAAGGCCGCGACTGGCATAAGCGTCCGTCACAGATTGAGCGGCACGCGCCAGGTCAGCCTGTGCCACCGACCGGTTAGTCCACACTTTGAGCTCTTGCTGCAAGACTTCGCTGGCGATGGCCTGGTTGCCGGTCAGCTCAAACTGCTGCACCGTCAGGGTAACGCCGGTCGGTTCGGCTGCGCTCGCCGTGCCCGCTGGTGCCAAAGCGGCCAAGCATGCGGCCAGCACCAAGGTGATTGACCCGATTGAAGAGTGTTTCGAAATTGGACTCATGAAAGTTCCATTAAATGGTTCGGTGATTGCGTGCGGCAATGCATTAATTGGGAATGGGGGTGCAACCGGTTGGGGTGCTGTCGCCGTCTTGCGCCGGATACTCCCACAGAGGCCACTCGTTCTCGTAAAGCTTCCAGGTTTGTTTCAGGCCGATCTTGCTGATTGGCCAGTTGGCGTTATCCGTGCTGACTTCGACACCAGCCTCGAGGGCAAAATACAAGCCCAGAGATATGGCGGGGCTGTCGATGCATCGCTGATAAGTTGTTTTGTTGTAGCCGTGAACCCACCAGTATTTAGTGCCCCAATAGCATGGCCCATCCCAAAATTCGTTGCATCGGCATTCTTCATTATTGATTTGATTTTGTGAGCACCCGCCACGGACGGTAACAGTGGTAGCCATTTGATAACCCGGTATGTATTCTTGGTAAGAATCCACGTTGTACCGCATGCCGGTGCTGATCTGACCTTTAAGTGGCACCGATGCCTTGAGATAGACCTTGCCCACGTCTGCCGCGAGGCCACGAAGGCCTGCCGACACATTGACCTCAGCATAGGGTGCAATCTGTGCCTCGCCACCTGCCGTTAACGAGTAGCCGGCTCGCATGTTTGGTCTGCTAAAAGATGGGTTGACATAGGAACCGCATTCTGGCCAGCCACCCCACCACTCCGAGTG
>CAIYNH010000310.1 GCA_903927495.1 uncultured beta proteobacterium | reverse complement strand
ATCTTGATCGGACTTCTGGCCAGCAGCTTGGGGGTGTTGCTGGGCTACTTGGTGCATTATGGTTTTGTGGTGTTGCTGGCCGGCTTGGTGGATGCTGCATTACCCAGTGCCGGAATTTGGCCCGTGCTATTTGGCCTGGGTATGGGGCTGACCCTGATGCTGGCTTTTGGTTTGCCGCCGGTCTTGCAATTGGCCCAGGTGCCGCCGCTGCGTGTGATTCGACGTGATGTGGGTGCCCTTAAGACTGCCTCATTGAGCGCGCTGGGCTTGGGTGTGGCTGGTTTTTCCGCCTTGCTGATGGCTGCCAGCAGTGACGTTCAGCTTGGTTTGATTGCCGTTGGTGGCTTTGCGTTGGCCACCCTGTTGTTTGCCTTAATGAGCTGGTTGGCTGTCAAACTGCTACGCTTCAGTGTAAATGATGGCACTGCGCCGACCGCTCTGGTGTTGGCGACACGGCAAATGGCGGCACGCCCGGCTTTTGCGGTGTTGCAGGTTAGCAGCCTGGCGGTGGGTTTGCTGGCGCTGGTGTTGCTGGTATTGTTGCGCACCGACCTAATTGGCAGTTGGCGCGCGGCCTCACCGCCTGATGCCCCGAATCGCTTTGTCATTAACGTGATGCCCGAACAAGGCGAGGTTTTTTCTAAGGCACTAAAAGATGCCGGAGTTAGCAAATTTGACTGGTATCCGATGATTCGGGGCCGTCTGGTGGCCGTCAATGGCCGGGATGTATCACCTGATAATTACACCGATGAGCGTGCCCGTCGCCTAGTTGACCGTGAATTTAACCTGTCGCACAGCGCCCATCAGCCCAATCAGAATAACGTTGTGGCGGGGCGCTGGCAGGCCAATGAAGTCGGTGCTATCAGCGTCGAGGAAGGTATTGCCAAAACACTGGACCTTCATCTGGGCGACCGATTGACCTTCGAGGTCGGCGGGATGCAGACCGAATCCAGAATTACTTCGCTGCGCAAGGTTGATTGGGGTTCCATGCGGGCCAATTTCTTTGTCATGTATCCGGTGGACAAATTGGAAAATGTGCCAAGCACCTACATGAGCGCCTTCAAGGCACCCCCAACACCTGGCTTTGACAACGAGCTGGTGCGGCGCTTTCCCAACATCACCAGTGTTGACATGACCGCCACCATTGCGCAAGTTCAGCACGTACTTGATCAGGTGATTGGTGCCGTTGAATTTTTGTTCGCCTTCACACTTGTGGCTGGGTTGGTGGTGTTGTTTGCCGCTGTCACAGCGACCCGCGAAGAGCGCGCCCGAGAGTTCGCCATCATGCGCGCCGTCGGGGCCCGGGCCAGTTTGCTGCGCCAGGTACAACGCATTGAATTGATCGGCGTTGGCCTGCTGGCTGGATTGCTGGCTTCCACGGTGGCCAGTGCCGTCGGGTGGGCGCTGGCGCGCTTTGTTTTTGACTTTACCTGGGTGGTTTCCCTGTGGGTGCCACTGTTGGGGGCATTGGCTGGTGCCGTGCTGGCCCTTGGCGCTGGCTGGTGGGGACTGCGGGAGGTGCTGAATCGCCCAGTAGTGCAGACACTTCGGCGCGCAGCCCAGTAGGGTGAATTTAAACACCTGACACGCAATAGCCATACGTTCTGCAATGTTGCGTCGCAGACACGAGGGCTTGAACGAATATTTGTTTAAAATAAAGTTAATAACCAATCGGTCATTAACTTTGTGACCACAAGCTTTGTTCAACCTACCTCTCATCTGTCATGAAAAATAAGTCCGTTTTTGTGCTGTTCTCCTCAACTGTTCTCGCGATGCTGCTGAGCGCTTGTGCCAAGCCAGAACCCCAGAAGGAACCGATTCGTGCCGTGAAGGTCATGACGGTCGGAGCACAACCCATGCAAGCCGGGCTAGAGTATGCCGGT
>CAIYNH010000309.1 GCA_903927495.1 uncultured beta proteobacterium | reverse complement strand
TGTATCCCTTAGACTGAAGTTCCTTGATCGCGCTAATAAGTTGGTGCACAGAGGCGCTGATATTTGGCAGTTTAATGATGTTGGTGTCGGGCTCCAGCGTCAGTCGACCCAGTTCGGCCAGGTTGTTGGGCACCTTCTGTTCATCGGTCAAATATTCCGGGAAGTCGGCCAAAATGCGGGCAGATACTGAAATGTCGCTCTTGACAATATCGATACCTGCTGGGGCCGTGAAAGTTCGGATGATGGGCAAAAATGAGCAAGTCGCCAGCAGCGGGGCCTCATCGGTCAGCGTGTAAATAATTCTTGAATTTTTTTCGGTCATGTCTAGCCTCTTCCATTTGATGAGTTGATCAGAACTACCGATGTTACGCAATGGAACACGACTTTTTCGAATAATTCAGAATAAAAATTGCCGTCCGAAGGGTTCGCGCAGCAAGAACTGCTGCTTCTGAAAATCCGTATTCATTGGTTGATATTCGTTAGCCAAATTTTCTCGTCCATTGTTTGCCTGCGGTTGACCAAATACGCCACTCTGCAAGTAATCGGTAGAGCATTTGGGAGAGCGTAAATTCACAGTTAACCCGGGGTCAAATCGCAAGCTTAATCTTGACATTGACCTGAATCAATGAGCTAAGATACCGACTTCATCAGAGGTTGTCTATGGCGATTAAAGAAAAAAATGGCTACAAGTTTAGTGAAACCGTGTTGGGCGCTTTTATTGAAAAAGAAAAGGACCGTGAAGGTAAGTTCAATACCCTCGGATTAGTCTTCGCTTTCTTGTTTGGCGTACCAATCGCTTACTTGGTGCTTGCTTCGCTTTGGAAAGCGATCAAATGGATTTTCTCGATCACGTAATGACACTTTTGTGCCAGGCTATGGCAGATGACAGAACAGATGCTGCAAAAAATAGTTGTGCCATCATTTTGAGCAAGTCAAAACGATGATTTCAAGTCGGAACCACACTCAGGCACCTCGTCTTGGCGACACGTGAAACGACTTCCAGTTCGTAACTCAAGCCCTTCAACTTCTGTAGGAGTTTGTTTAGTTCGCTACCCGAAACCGGGTGCCGTTGAAATTAAACACCGAACTTCGCGTCTCGATTTCTTCCAGCGTCAGCCCGGGTGCCACTTGGCTGCCCGGTGTCAGCACCAGGTTGTTGAGCAGCAGTAGTCGCTGACTTGGAGTGTTAGAGAACACACTGCCAGTGATGGTGAGTTTGGGTAGTTGTCGGCGCAGGTCCTCAGGTAGTTCACTTAGCGACGGCACGTTCAGCGCTGGTGTCAAGACCACCGCGCTGTCGACGGGTTTTTTTGGCAATTCCATTGTTAGTGTGGGACGGGGCGGCGTGGGTGCAGAGGCTGGGATGGCAGTTACCGGGGCGGTTGGCTGAGGTGCCACTCGGGCAAGTGTGGAACTCGATGGTGTGGTCGGTGGCGTTGCGGGTAGAGCCGGCATTGGCGGTGCCACCGACGCTCGTGCGGTGACAGGGGGCATCATTTCAGTGATACGTGCTGGCTTGGCAGGCACCTGCCAAAACCAAATACCAGTGGCGATCAAACCAAATATCAGCAGGCCTACCGCCATTAACGATACCTGCCGGCCTGTGCCAGAGCTTGCTGGTGTACCCGATGGCAAGTCGTGGCGGGTGAGAAGATGGGGCGCAGCACCCCGTTCACGCTCGGTATCGGCCCGCTTAAGAGCATCAAGAATGTAGGACATGGCTTAGGGCTCGGAATGTTGGGCGCTGGGTAAGGGTGGTGTCTGGATGCCAAGCGCCCGCTCCAGCTGCATGAAGGTCATGGGACCGGGTTGACCGTCGGCGGTAATGCCACGGGTGCTTTGAAAAGTGCGAATGCGTACTCTCAAGGCCGCATCCAGCGTGGGTGAGCCATTGTTGCCGGTCGGACTCGCCATGCCGTCAAGTCGACCTAGCTGAGTGGTTAGCCACTCAATGGCTGGACCGCTGCTGGCATCGGGCAAATTGGCACTGTACCCCTCTGGCGGCTGCCAATAGGTGGCAAAGTCACCACGCCAAAGTCGAGTCAAGGCGAGTAAACGAACCTGGCGCTGCAGCCCTGCCACTTGCAATGTGGCCGTTTGTTCTGAGAATCCCGTCACGACGGCATAGGTCGTTACCTTGTCGATCGATTGCAAGCTCAGGATGCCAGGGCGCGCGAGTTGGCGAAGCTGGAGCGCGTTGAGTTTGGTGGTCTGATAGCACCGAAAGCTTGGGGCAGCGGTGTCCTGGCATGGGTCGCCTTGGTTGGCGGGGAGTTTCCAGACAAGTGCCAACTCGCGCCATGCGACATTCATGTCGGTTGGCAGTAGCGGTAGCAAGGTATCGAGGTCCTCCAGGCTTTTTGCTGGGATGGTGGCTCGTGGCTCGGTTGGAGTGGCTGCAGAAGCTGACATAGCTGTGCCTGAAGCGGGCATGGAAGGCTGTGCCGTGGCTTCAGTCGGCACATGTTTGAAGCTCTGCTCAGTCTGTTGATTGGTTTGCAGACTATAAACTGAAGCCACTAATGTTGCTATCAATAGAAGAGTGACTAACGTCATGTTGACGGGCTCTTTATACCAATTTTTATGCTCATAATGAGCCGTTCCAAAAACCTCAGTTGCCGCCTTGTTGACCACTGCACGAGTGACTTGGTGTTGCCCCGTGGCCCAGGCACCCAGCAGTGAGCGCCCGCATAGCAAGTTGATGCGTCTTGGTACGCCATGCGTCAGCCGGTAAATGCGTTGCAGCGCCCGGCGCTCAAAAGGTGGCGCGCCGGTGTGACCGGCCACTGCCAGACGGTGTGTGATGTACTGGGCAGTCTCAGAAGCGTTCAGCGCATCGAGATGAAACCGCGCAATCACACGCTGCGCGAGTTGCTCCAACTCGGCTCGCGCCAGCATGGTGCGCAGTTCGGGTTGTCCGATCAGCACGATTTGCAGCAACTTGCGCTCGCTGGTCTCCAGGTTGGTCAGCAGGCGCAACTGCTCGAGTACCTCTGGGGCCAGATTTTGAGCCTCGTCAATGATCAGCACGCTGCTTTGGCCGCCAGCGTGGCTGCGCAGCAAAAAGGCGTTCAGGGCGTCGGTGTAGTCCTTCGAGGTGGGCGTGTTTGCGCTGATTGCTTCAAGGGAGATGTGAAACTCTTCGCAGATCGACTGCAGCAGTTCCAGCACGCTGAGCTTGGGGTTGAAGATGTAGGCGACATGGCAGCCTGGTGGAATCTGCTCCAGAAAACAGCGACAGATGGTGGTCTTGCCGGT
>CAIYNH010000308.1 GCA_903927495.1 uncultured beta proteobacterium | reverse complement strand
GACATTTCTGAAGCGTCACTGCTCGACGCCGCCAGAACTGTGCGGTCCATTTCGGCTGTAGCGCAGAAGGGGCGTGCGCGGGTAGCTACGGAAAAGATAGCAAAAGCGCGCTCCCTCTACACCCCGACTGATCCCATCTCCACCCTCGACAGCGCCACCAAGGTGGCCTTGCTGGGCAAGGTCGAGGCACTTGCGCGCGCCAAGGACCCGCGTGTGGCCCAGGTGATGGCCGGCTTGGCGAGCGAATACGACGTCGTGATGGTGGCACGTGCGGATGGCACGCTGGCGGCCGATGTGCGGCCCCTGGTGCGCATGTCGGTCACTGTGATTGCCGAACACAAGGGGCGGCGCGAGGTGGGGTCGTCGGGTGGCGGTGGGCGCTTCGGATTGGCGTATTTTGACGACGCGCAGATTGCCAAGTATGTCGACGAGGCCGTGCACGCGGCGTTGACCAATCTTGAGGCACGTCCTGCACCGGCCGGTGAGATGACCGTGGTTCTGGGTCCCGGTTGGCCCGGCATCCTGTTGCACGAAGCCATCGGCCATGGATTGGAGGGCGACTTCAACCGCAAAGGGTCGAGCGCCTTCAGCGGTCGGGTGGGTCAGCGCGTGGCGGCCAAGGGCGTGACCGTGCTCGACGACGGCACCATTGCCGACCGGCGTGGCTCCCTCAATGTGGACGACGAGGGCAACACCAGCCAGCGCACCGTACTGATCGAAGATGGCATTCTCAAGGGTTATATGCAGGATGCGATGAACGCGCGGCTGATGGGTGTGGCACCCACCGGCAATGGGCGGCGCGAAAGCTACGCCCACCTGCCGATGCCGCGCATGACCAACACCTACATGCTCGGCGGCGACAAGGACCCGCAGGAGATCGTCAGGAGCATCAAGAAGGGTCTGTATGCCGTCAATTTTGGCGGCGGTCAGGTCGACATTACCTCCGGCAAGTTTGTCTTCTCGGCCAGCGAAGCCTACTGGGTGGAAAACGGCAAAGTGCAGTACCCGGTGAAGGGTGCCACCATCGTGGGCAGTGGCCCGGATTGCCTCAAGCGCGTCTCCATGATCGGCAACGACATGCGGCTCGACAGCGGCGTAGGCACCTGCGGCAAAGACGGGCAAAGCGTGCCGGTAGGGGTGGGTCAGCCGACCTTGCGTATCGATGGATTGACGGTGGGTGGCACCGCGTAAGACTGGCGTTTTTGACCTGTGCTACATTAATTCCATGCATTCGACCCGTTTTTACTTTAGCTATTTCTGGTTCTCAAGCGCCTGCGGCGGTAGAGAGATCTGAACGAGCCTGAACAACACGGTTCTGAATCCTCCAAAAACCGCCGGCACTCCCGGCGGTTTTTTTTGCTTTTTACTTTTTGACTTAGGAGCTACGACATGACTGCAAAAACTGCATCCGCCAAGGACGCCTGGTACCCGCACGCTTCCCGCCCCGCCGACCGTACTAGCCAGACCGATGACGAACGCATACAGAACATTACCGTGTTACCTCCACCCGAACACCTGATCCGCTTCTTCCCTATCCAG
>CAIYNH010000307.1 GCA_903927495.1 uncultured beta proteobacterium | reverse complement strand
GAGACAGCAAAACCGCCCCCATGGAGCAACTCGTCAAGCTGGAGAAGGAAATAAGCCAGGTGGAGGCCACCTATAAAGAGGTTATTGATGCATGAAACTGTTAGCGGCGTGTTATGCTGTTGCCTGTCATCCGCGTGCAGAGCGGCGGCTGTTTTCGAGTAGCCCGTTTCTGAAAGAAACGAGTAGCAGGTGGGGGTCCGGGGGAGGAGATCGATGGCCAGACAGCTTGTGGATAACTCAGTGCTCTCGCATTGGCGAGCGTTGGACGCCGCGCGGGTTCTGACTCGTCTGGCTGACCACGCCAAGGAAGATGTCAGCTTTACGCCAAACACCGCACTGATGACAACGCGCTGGCACGCCCGATTCGGCGCACGTGAATTCGAGTTGCTTTGCAACGGCCCAAAGTTCTTTGACACTCGTGCTGGCACCGGTGGAGGCGGCGCTGTTGACCTGGTCATACACTGCCTTGGCATCGACTTCAAGGCGGCTGTCCAGTATCTGCAGAGGAAGAACCTGTGAGGCTTGTTTTTGCTACAGACGATCTGGTGCGGGCTGGTCGTTCATTCAAAGGGTTTCCGCTACTGCTCGATAACGACTGCTGGCCGCTGGAGCCTGCGCAAGCATTTCTATGGGAGACCCTCGCCGGAACCGGTGCCGTTAGCAGCAAGCTCACCTGGGAGCACTACGGGCGCTGGCTTTATGATTTTTTCGCTTTTCTCAACGCCAACAGCTTGCAATGGAATGAACCTGCCAAACCCACTGGGTTTGGCGTCGTTGCCCGCTACCGCGACTGGTCCCTTGGTCAGTTGCGTCTTAAACCCACCACGGTCAATCAGCGGCTCAGTCTGGTCGTACGCTTTTACGAATGGGCAAAGCGAAACGGACACATTGATCATGTGCCCTTTGCCTACCGCGAAGTGCAAAGGGGCCAGCCACTGGGCTTTCTCGCGCATGTGGCCGACAGCAGTTCGGTCACGGCCAGACCCGATGTCAAGGTTCGCGAACACCTGTCCCCGCCTAAGTTTCTTACCGACGAACAGGTCCGTGTTTGCCGCGAGGCGCGCTTGAGCGACAGCCTGCGATTGCTGTTTGATTTGATGGTTCGAACCGGGCTGCGCTCCTGCGAGGCGCGCACATTTCCGCTGAAATACGTCTTTAATCCCCGACTGCGCAAAGACCTGAAGCCTGGCCAGATGTTGCGAGTCGACATCAACTCCGCTGACATGGCGCTCAAATACGGCAAGCCCCGTAGCGTCGACATTCCATGGTCCTTGATGGAAGACATGAACGCGTATGCCGTTCACCGTCGTCAGGGTTTGAAACGCACAGAAATGACAGACACAGGCGTCCTTATTCTCAACGAAATTGGCAACCCTTACAGCCGCACTGGTGTGGTTGCAGTCATGAAGGGGATTGAGCGACGGGTCGGATTTCATGTGCGTGCGCACATGCTGCGCCACACCTACGGCACCTATACGCTACGAACACTGCGAAAAAGCGCATCGTTTACCGGTGAGCCACTGCTGTACGTGCGCGACCGCATGGGGCACAGCGATGTACAGACCACAGCCGTCTACCTGCACCTGATCAACCAGCTTGAGGCGCAACTGGTCCTGGCTCATGAGGATCACGTCGATCAGTTGTTTGCCAAGGCGGCTGGGGCAGACTGATGCATCGTCGAAAAAACTACCAACTGGAGCCATCTGTTGGGGCATGCAGTCCAACCGATCCGGCCACGACCGGCGCGGCATCACCTTCAACGGCATGTATCGACATCAGAGAGGCGACCGGCCAAAGACGCAGCGGCAGCAACGTTCGTCAACTCGACCTGAGCAAATGGCTTGGGCACGGGGTTGATCCTTGGGTTTATGCCTGTACTGACATCCTGCGCTATCTCTTGCAGCGGGGTGACCGGCAGATCGCCACCATTGTGAATTACGGCTACTCAGGGGTGCCGAAATTTCTCGAGTTTCTCAGCACACAGCGTCATACCGAATACCCACTCACACCTGCCGACCTCCAGTCGCAGCATCTGGTGAAGTTCGTCGCCTGGATCAAGTTGCAGTACCCCGAACGCGCGACGGCCAAATCAGTCTACAGCGGTCTACGGGCTGTGCTTCTGGCGATGATAGCGCGCGGCCTCATCCGCGCAGATCGCGCCCATTTTTTTCCTGCGCGCCCCTTTCCGAATTCTGCCTCCACCAAGATGGGCGCAACACCTCTGTCCATAGCCGAAAAGGAGCGCATGGCTTGCGCGTTGCGGCAAGACCTCATTGCACTTCACCACGGGCAGTATGACCAGGCGATGTCCCAAGCGCTGACGGTCTATCTGCTGGCAGTCGCGCTGCGTACAGGCGGCAACACCACGCCCTTGCTTGAAATGACCCGCGACAGCCTGAAGCCACATCTCTTGCCCAACATGATGCGCATTGACCTCGTCAAGCACCGTAGTGCCACCACACAGGTCCATGCCTTGCGGCGTCTCGAGTCGCTCGGCGAAAGTCTGACAGTGCCAATGGATGGTGTCGCCATTTTGAACAAAGTCATTGCCCTGACCGAACCGTTGCGTGCGCAGGCGCCACCGCATCTCTGCAAAATGCTGTGGCTGTTTCAGATAGAGGCACCAATCCAAAGGGGAAAGATCGCGATACTGAGGAGTCAGCTGCTGTTTCGCAACATCAAGCAATGGGTTAAACGCCACAGCCTGCTCGGCGACGATGGCCAAGCCCTGGAGCTAACGCTAGGCCGCTTGCGCAAGAGCAGGGCACACGAACTCTGGGTTCGCTCTGATGGTGACCTAATTGCGGTGGCCGGTCTGATGGGACACCGCCCGCGCGTGGCTGACCGACACTACCTGTCAATGACCGATGCCATCCGTGCCGAAGGTGCTGCCTTCATTGGCGAAGTGCTCACCGACACCCTGCGTGGCCCGCATGATGCAAGCGCCAAGTTTGAAAACACGCCCGTGGGGCGCTGCAAAGACCCACTGCACGGCGATAAGGCGCCAGGCGATGGGCAGCGCCTGTGTGATCAGTTCGTTCACTGTCTGGGTTGCCGTAGCTACGCGATCGTCGGCAGCCTACCCGATCTGCACCGCCTTTACTCGTTTCAAGAGTTTCTTCAGGCAGAAATCGACTACTTTCCCAAAGGCGAAAATTACGACGACTGGCGTGCCCACCGCCAACGGTTGAGTGATCTGATCGACCACTTTACGGCCCAGCATTTCCCGGCCGCTTTAATCAGCCAAGCCAAGGCGCTGGCCGAAAACGAGCCCCATAGATTTTGGGCTCTGCAAATCGAAGTCATGCAGCGGTCGAAGGAGGGATATGCACTCTGATCTTTCACCCAAGCTGCCTGCATGGGATCTGCTGGCCAGTCAACCGCTCAGTGCCGGAAAAGCACAAGAGGGGCAACGTGACCAGATCGTTATTAGCGCCCAAATCGATGACGTTGGCAATGAACATGTGCTAAGCCGCTACGGCGATGCGGTATGGGATTTACGCCCCTTCATCGACCAACCTGGGGCCGGTGAAGGCAGTAAATTCGTTCGCTGGCCAGCGGATAGATCAACAGACATGGTGACCGACTGCAAGGCGGTGCTTTACGCCTGGGCACGCCGGGGTCGGCCGGGCATGAACCCACCACACTGGATCACTGTCAAAGGGGTTGCTGTCGCCAGTTGCCTGCCGTTGATGCGCTGGCTGCAACGCTTGGGCGTGAGCCGATTCGACCAGGTGCAGCCGCTGCACATCAGCAACTACCGTCACCACTGTCAGCACGAGCGTCGGCTTAGCCCTTGGGGAGTCTTCAATCGTCTGAATTTCGTCGATCTACTTTGGGCATTCAGAACCGAAGCGGCCTTTGGGCTGACGTTTAATCCGTGGGGCACGTCAACCCTGATGGCCGTGTGCGGCATCACCGGAAATGCCAGCGCAAGCAATGCCAGCTCAGGCGGTACCGCAAGAACCCCACTCATTCCGCCCGACATTCAAACCGCAATCTTCAGGCATTGCGAAACGGTCATGGCGCAGGCCCCAGCGCTGCTAGATGCCCGTGATCAGGGCGCTATGCGCCCGACTGCACGACCGCTGTTGGCGCTGCGTGCCGCCGCGCTGTATCTTGTATCAATCACCACCGGCATGCGCAACGATGAAGTCCTGGGCCTGAAAAACGGTGCTTGGCGCAGCGAAGTACGTGGCGGCACCACCTATCACTGGGTTCGCAGCATTGAGCACAAAACCAAAAAGGGCTCCGTCGAATACCTGTGCCCCGCACTCACGCACGAAGTGCTTGCAACCTTGCAACGATTCGCCGAGCCCCTACAGATGCAGTTGGATGCCGAAATCCAGTCTTTGCAACATACCGCACCCACGCCAGAGGGTTTGGCCCGCCTCGCTCAGGCGCGGGCTGATCGAAATCGCCTCTTTCTGGGTGTGTCTCAGTCCAATCACAACCGCGTTCGGGTGCTCACCACTGCCGTTTGTGGCAGCGCCATGGCCGACTTGGCGAATGCTGCCGGCACAAGCTGGAAACTCACGCCCCACCAAACCCGGCGGACGTACGCGCGCCTGTTTGTCGAGTCCCGCATGGGGCGCACATCGCTGATTTTTTTGAAAGAGCAGTTCAAGCACAGCAGCATGAGCATGACCCAGCTTTACGCATCCAATCCTCAGCAAGACCGCGCCTTATTTGACGACATCCTCTGCGAACTTACTGCATACAAGGGTGAGTTACTTGATGCCTGGACCGGCACCGCAGCGCTGAGCGGCGGTGCCGGTCACAAGATCGTCGCACTGCGGGCCACAGCCCACCGTGACCGAAAATCCTTGCTCAACAGCGCCGCCGAACAGATACATATTCGCGCCACTGGCCATGGCTGGTGCCTGGCGCAGGACGAAGGATGTGGGGGCGCCGGCCTGTACGAGGCCACGCGATGCGTGGACTGCAAAAATGCTGTCATCGACGACAGCTTTGCTGACACCTGGCTAGGCATCCATGAGCAGCAGCTTGAATTGCTCAGTCTCGATGATGTCGGTCCGGCAGTACAACAGCGTGCCCGCCGGGATGCCGAGCGCAGCGCCACCGTTCTGGCCGACCTTGGTATTGCACCCCCGAAAGATGAACCAGCATGACCACCCACGCCACCAAACCTGACCGCCGTGCAGCGCTAATGACCGCCTTGACGGCCATGCAGAGTGACGAGCAGAAGATCAGCATCAGCGCCGTGGCGCGCAAGGCAGGCGTGACGCCAGCCCTGATCCATAACACCTACCCCGAAGTAGCCGAGCAGATTCGAAAACTCACTGGACGTGAGCCCGCAGCCATACGCAGTAAAGAGGCCGAAACCCTGTTGGCATTGCAAGCGACCAACAAGCGCCTGCAGCAAGAAAACATTCAACTCAACGCAGATGTGGCGCGGTTGGCCTCCATTGTGCAAACCCTCAACGACGAAATCGCCAGGTTACGGGCAGTTGGCACTGGCAAGGTGGTTGAACTGGTCAGGCAATGACTTCCAAACCTTTTTTCTGTATCACGGTCAG
The DNA here is from genome assembly GCA_903927495.1 of uncultured beta proteobacterium. Classification (GTDB taxonomy): domain Bacteria; phylum Pseudomonadota; class Gammaproteobacteria; order Burkholderiales; family Burkholderiaceae_C; genus Rhodoferax. The sequence goes on along the minus strand of CAIYNH010000307.1, from coordinate 1,428 downwards.
AAGGCGCAACGCAGGGCCGCCCGGTTTTTTAATGCCACGCTCCCAGTCGGAGACGAGGTTTTTCGATACGTTCAAGTAACGGGCAAACACGGGCTGCGAGATATGCTCATGCAGCCGGATCGCCCTGATCTCATCGGGAGCCAGTACTTGCACTGGCGTCAGGCAGGCCTCGTCAAATTCGCGCATCGTCTGCTTGTCGATTGCACCAATCTCATGCAGACCCTCCATTGTTTCGTGGATGGCCGCAAAAGCATCACTACGGTATTTTTTTGTCATCTTTGGAAACCTCCTCAAACTGGCCATTTGCAATAAGCAGATTAATTTGCTCGTCCGTCAAAGCCAATGTGATCTTGGCCGATTTCTTAAACTGATCTTCCTCATCATTTCGGATGTTGCCCTGCGCATTCTTAGGAAAGCCAAAGACGAAAAACGCCTTGTCCTCTTTGCGGTAGATCACTATGCTGCGGTAGCCGCTAGACTTGCCCGCACCTGGGCGTGAGATGCGTTGCTTGATGACGCCGCCACCAAGATCAGCATCGATCAAGCCCTTATTTGCACGCTCCACGGCTTCCCAGAGCGACTCAGCTGAGATCTTCTCTTTCCGGGCAAAGCGCCCAAACCATGCATTCCTGAAAACTCGCAAATCAGACTCCCCAGACTCTTCAAAAACCGTCTCATGATATCACACTAAGTGTGACCAAAGGAGTCAATTGATTTCGCAAAAACTGCATTCGTCACCGTAAGTTTTTGCTGAAATATTTCAAAATAACTGTTATCGCAGTACATAAAAGAGGCAGAAAACCATTACGGCTCAGACCTGCTCAACCTGGTGGTGGCCAAGGGCTATTTGACCAAGCTGCTGGCCAACGCAGCCGTCAAAAGCTACATCGAGCGAAAAGAGCCAGAGATTTTGAGCCACCTGGAGCTGGTGGCCAACACCGTCAGCATGGAAGAGGCGGTGCAGCAGCAGCAGGGCGAAACGCTGCTCAGTGCGGAGGGGTAAATGCTGGATAGAACAGTTGTCAGGTGCGAAATTATTTTTTGCATCGCCCAAATTGGGTAAATCCTTTGCTAAAATCGTTTCAAAGTAAAACGATAGCGCGTTACCTGCCAACCTGTCACACGTCCATCTGGGCGCCCACTGGCTGCGGTAGCTAACCCACGAGGTGGATGGCCTGCTGATACCGGTTCGCGATGCTGAGGCTCTGGCGCAAGCGATTGCACGCTTGGATGATGATCCAGTCTTGGCCGCCCGCCTTGGTGCAGCAGCGCGTGCGAAGGCACTAACACAGTTTGAGGAACAGTTTGTGATCAAGAGCACGATGGCGGTGTATGCGGAGTTGATAAATTAGGTTTTGGCTCGTTATCTAATGCAACGCATCGCACTACCATCAGTTCAGTCCCTGTTAATACAAATGCTGTTCAATG
>CAIYNH010000306.1 GCA_903927495.1 uncultured beta proteobacterium | reverse complement strand
GGCGAGAAAAATGGGCTACCCCGTGGTGGATGTGACCCAGTTTCCGATTGAAGCCGAGGCCTTGAAAAAGATTTCCATGGCGACCGCGCAGCGTCTGAATGTGATGCCCCTGATGGCCCGCAACAATCTGACCGTGGTGGCAGCAGTAGATCCGACCCAGCGCAAGATGCTGGAAGAGCTTGAATTTCTGGTGCAGGGGCGGGTGATTGCAACCCTTGGCGATGAGATCCAGATTCAGATCACGATCCGCGAAATTTATGAAAAGTTTGGTCTGCATACGGGTCATCTGAGTGAAGACCTGCCCGGCCTGAGTGGTAAGCCTGACGCGCAGGCCAGCTCCATCGAGTTGCTTGAATCCATGGAGCTCTCCAGTACCAGCCACAGGGAAGAGGGCGAGAAGCAGATTGAGCAGTCTGACAACACCTTGGTGCGTCTGATCAACACCATGATCATCGAGGCGCATAACCGTGGTGTCTCGGATATTCACGTCGAGTCTCAGCCACGCCGTGCCAAAGTGCGGATCCGTTTTCGCAAGGATGGTGTGCTCTCGCCCTATCTGGAACTGCCCCATACCTACCGTTCTGCGTTAGTAGCGCGTCTGAAAATCATGGCAGATCTGGATATTTCAGAGCGTCGCAAGCCGCAAGATGGCAAGATAGATTTTAATAAATTTGTCAACAAACACCGGCTTGAATTGCGCATTGCCACCATTCCCACTGCCAACGGCCTGGAGGACGTGGTGATGCGCCTGCTGGCCTCGAGCAAACCTATCGCCATGGAAAAGCTCGGGCTGACTGAGGTCAATTTCGGGCAGTTGCGCGATGCCGTAAGCCGCCCCTACGGCATGGTACTGTGTGTGGGGCCAACCGGCTCTGGCAAGACCACCACGCTGCACTCGGTGCTGGGTTACCTGAACACGCCTGCTCGCAAAATCTGGACGGCGGAAGACCCGATTGAAATTACCCAGCCGGACTTGCGCCAGGTGCAGGTCAACCCGAAGATTGACTGGACCTTCGCGAAGGCTTTACGCTCCTTCCTGCGGGCTGACCCGGACATCATTATGGTCGGTGAAATCCGTGATGCTGAAACTGCTCAAATAGCCATTGAAGCCTCACTCACCGGGCATATGGTGCTATCAACGTTGCATACAAACAGTGCTGCTGAAACAGTCACACGGCTGGTTGACATGGGCATGGATCCGTTTAACTTTGCCGACTCCTTGCTGGCCGTGCTGGCACAGCGGTTGGCGCGCAAGTTTTGCACGGCGTGTCGCACGGTTGAACGCGCCGGGGAGCAGTACATTGAAGAACTGCTGAGCGATTACTTACATGCTTTTCCGCCAGAGCTGCGCCCAGCGCGAGAAGATGTTCTGTCGCAATGGATGGGCCAGTATGGGCAACAAGGCTGGTTGAACCACTTCAGTGCGCCGGGTTGTAGCCAATGCCTTGGCACTGGGATGTCGGGTCGGATCGGGCTGCATGAGTTGATGCGCGTGACACCCGGTGTGCGGCGCATGATTCAAACCAGTGCACGCTCGGAGATGATCCAGGTGGAGGCCTTTCAGTCAGGCCAGTTTCGCACCTTACGCCAGGACGGCATTAAAAAAGTTTTGGCGGGCCAGACCACCATTGAGGAAGTTCGTGCCAACAGCAACGCCTGATCCGCACCCCTACCAGTCCCTCACGCCCGATGTAGTGATGGACGCTTTGGCCAGCGTGGGCTTGTTTGGGGATGGGCGGCAAACCCCCTTGAGCTCGTACGAAAACCGTGTCTACCAGTTGCACCTTGAGGATGGTCCGGCCGTGGTGGCCAAGTTTTACCGGCCCAAGCGCTGGACTCAGGCGCAGATTCTGGAGGAACATGCGTTTTCACAGGCTCTGATGGCGGCCGAAATCCCGGTGATTGGGCCGCTGGTTTTGAACGGCAGCACGCTCAACCAGTTTGCCGGCTTTGCATTTAGCGTGAGTCCGAGTCGGGGTGGGCGCTCGCCCGAACTCGATGACCCTGACGTTCTGGAATGGATTGGACGATTCCTGGCGCGCATTCACCGTGTTGGTGCCAGCCAAGCGTTTGCCAGCCGCCCGGCACTTGACTTGCAAAGCTTTGGAATCGACTCCCGGGAGTGGTTGCTAGCGCACGATCAGGTGCCGCTGGATGTGCAGTCTGCCTGGGCTAACAGCTCACAAAGAGCTCTTGATTTAATAGCTACTCACGATAGTCTGACAGGCTCTGAAGCCAATATAAGTAGTAAAAATAAGAATCAGGGCGAGGACTTTCAGGGCACTTCCATCCAACTGATCCGTCTGCATGGCGACTGCCATCCTGGCAACATTCTCTGGACCCCACTTGATGCACCCGCCAGCACCGGGCCTGGTCCGCACTTTGTCGATCTGGACGATGCCCGCACGGGCGCGGCGGTGCAAGATTTGTGGATGTTGCTCAGTGGGGATCGCCAGCAGCAAAGTCGTCAGCTGGGTTTTCTGGTTGATGGTTATGAGCAGTTTCGCAGCTTTGACCGGCGTGAACTGGCGCTGATAGAACCGCTGCGCACCTTAAGGCTGATCCACTACAGCGCCTGGTTGGCGCGGCGTTGGTCCGACCCGACATTTCCCATCAATTTCCCGTGGTTTGGCTCCAGCGACTACTGGCAGGGCCAGGTGCAAATGCTACAAGACCAGATCGAAGCGATGCAGGAAGACCCCATGGTGGTTTAAGTCATAGCACCGTAGCGGCTATGCCGTGATATTGGGGTCTGAGCCCAATTCGGGGTGACACCGCCGACCCAATCGAGCACCAGCGGGCCGAATTTGACCCCGAACCCAAAATCACTACGACTGTGGCGGTTGCGGGCGGCGACATGCAAAGTCCAATTGAGGGCTGCTCACAAATCGGGGCGACACCGCTGACCGACTCAAGCGACAGCGAGCCGAATCGGGATCCGACCCCAAAATCACTAAGCCTGTGCCGGTTGCTGGCCGCCAGATGCCAAAGTCCAATTCGGGGTGATCCTGCTGACGCGGTAAAGCTGGTTTGTCGCTTAGAGCATGGTTACTTGAAAATCACCGTTTTGTGCCCGTTGATCAGAACGCGGTGCTCGCTGTGCCATTTCACGGCGCGCGCCAATACCTGGCTTTCGGTGTCGCGGCCCAGGGCAGTTAAATCTTCCACGGTTTTGCTGTGGTCAACCCGAGCCACATCTTGTTCGATGATGGGGCCTTCGTCCAGATCTGCCGTGACGTAATGGGCCGTGGCTCCAATTAGTTTCACACCTCGATCGTGCGCCTGGTAATACGGCTTGGCACCCTTGAAACTGGGCAGAAACGAGTGGTGAATGTTGATGGCGCGCCCAGAGAGTTTGCGGCACAGGTCGTCGCTCAAAATTTGCATGTAGCGGGCTAGAACCACCAGTTCGGCCTCTTCGTTCTGAATAATCTCAAATTGTTTGGTTTCCACTTGCGCTTTGGTAGCGGCGCTTACCGGCAGATGGTGGAACGGCACGTTATAGCTGGCCGCCAGTTGATAAAACTCGCGGTGGTTGGAGACGATGGCACGAATGTCTAGCGGCAGCAGGCCACTTTTCCAGCGAAACAGCAGGTCGTTCAGGCAGTGGCCCTCTTTGCTGACCATGATCACGGTGCGCATCGGCTGAATCCTGGCGTGAAGTTGCCATTGCATCTGAAAAGGGGCAGCGAAGTCGCTCAGTTGCGCTCTCAGTTCGTCAAAACTGTGCTCGGAGCAGGCAAATTGCACACGCATGAAAAACAGTCCGGTATCGGGGTCGTTGTACTGGGCGGCTTCGTCAATATTGCCACTGCGCTCCAGCAAAAAGCCGGAAACCGCGTGTACCAGACCGAGTCGATCGGGGCAGGAAAGGGTCAGGGTGTAAACAGGTTTCATATTCGGAAGATTCTGGCAGGCCTTGATGCCTGCATGTGAAAAGTACTCTCAATGCCAGTCTGGTAAGCATTAAGAGCTATAACAATAATAGCAAATCAATTCATGCGAGGCGTGGCTTGACGAGCGCGGCTGAGAGTTTGGCGTTGCGCCTGGCCACTTGTACATCGGCATCAAATGCGAGCGCCACGCCCATGCGTCGTTTAAGGAAGCTCTCGG
>CAIYNH010000305.1 GCA_903927495.1 uncultured beta proteobacterium | reverse complement strand
ATGAAGTTTTCCACAATGTCCAGCAGCCGGGATTTCTCCAGCATGCCATCCAGCAAAATGGGCAACAAGGGCTGATCCGCTGATGGCTCTGCGTCATCTTCATCGAGTCGCTTCCAGCGGTAAAAATGTTCCATGCCGGAGGTGAGCGAACCAAACTGGGCATCGTGCCCAGTGGAGATCACGATTAGCGCGTTCCAGTGGAACAGGTGGGTAATGGTGTCAAGGTAATCGCTGTAATTTTTCTTGTAGGCACTGTCCACATGGACTTCAAAACGCTTGAGTTCAATAAACACCAGTGGCAGACCGTTGACGAAGCCGATCACATCCGGGCGGCGTAACCAAAGTCTGCCACGCACCCACAGTTCGCGCACGGCCAGAAAGCTGTTTTTCGTCGCATCACAGAAGTCGATCAATTGAAGCCGCCGATCCACAAGCACACCGGCTGCATCGCGCACCTTTACTGGCACACCATCGCGCAGCAGCTTGTATTTTTCCTCGTTGACCTGTACCAGGGTCTTGGTCATATCGTCCATTGCCACTACGGCAAGCGCCTGCACGTAGGCATCCTCTGGCAGACCGGGGTTCAGGCGGCGCAGGGCGGCGTCCACTTCCCGTGTCAGCACAACATCGCGGTCAGAATGGCGACCCAGCAAGCTGTTCGGCCCAAAATCCTCGTCGTCATGCGCGAAGACCGATGTCCAGCCAATTTGCTTTTCCAAAAACTCGGCGGTAGGTGCCTGTATCAGCAGGTCTTCGGAATAGTCTTTTTTAGCCATCGCCTGCCTTCTCCTTTGTTGGTTTTTTAACGGTGCGCCGGAGGCCACAAACGGGCGGTATGCACCAGCGCCAGAATCCACACCGTTTGCTCATCAATCTCATACACCAGCCGATAGCTCTCGTGCGCAACCAGCTCGCGCGTGCCAGGGATTTTGCCCTTGCGCCCCATCAGCGGATGCGCTGCCAGCCGGGCTGCTGCCTCGTCAAACAGCTCATCCATCCGAATAGCAGCCAACGGGTTGTCGGCGCTGATGTAGTCAAGAATGTCGGCGCGGTCTTGTTCTGCGGCAGCCGCCCAGGCCAGCTTCATGCCCCGGTTTTTCCGGCTTGATTCAACACCTCGGCCCGTTTGGCGGCAAATCGGGCTTGCACTTCTTCATGGGTCGCGGTTTGCCCATTGGCAATTTGCGCCCGCGCCAGTTCCACTTTGTCGCGTAAGAAATCATCGTAGTCCCGAGCCTGCTTTTGACGCTGCACAAAATCACGCATCAGTTCGCGCAAAATTTGCGAGGCTGGCCGATGGCTGGCTTCGGCCTCGGCCATGAATTCGCTACGCAACTCGGGTTCAAGCTTCATGGTGAACACGGCTTCTTTGGGCATGGCAAGCACTCCTGAAATATTGACTCAGCCGATGATGGAAAGATTTTTCCTGTTCAAAATTGATAGCTAGCTGCGCTTATGGGACGGGGGCTAGAATCCAATTTGACATAAATTTCTTCGCGAAAAACCTGTGGCTGAATGGTGAATAAAGTATATACGTCGTTATGACAAACTGTGTATCGAAAAATTCAACACGGCTTGGTTACACTGGCTAACAAATGGGTCGGTGCTTTCCGGCCGGCGCTGAAGCCTTGCGACTACGCCAGGATTCTTCTGCTTCTGGGGTGCGACTCCGCGCCCGGAACATGGCCCGCAAATTCGTTTGCGGGCTTTTTTCTGTCTGGGCATTCAGTTCTGCAAGCAGTCCAGACGGTCCCCAGAAACATCAAGCCAGACTGGCGGTGATGCTGATCCTTTTGGAGTGAGTTACCATTTTTCTAATGAAATGTGCCTGTAGCCCTTATTCTGTATGCGCTACCAGCTATATTTTATATAGCGTAATAGTTTATTCCTGGTGAGGCAAGGTGATGCCGGATACATCAAGCTGGCCTGACATGAGTTTGGGCAGCAGCAGGTCACGGGCTTGGGTAAGTGAATGATTTTGTGCTTTCAATGTTTCCAACT
>CAIYNH010000304.1 GCA_903927495.1 uncultured beta proteobacterium | reverse complement strand
GACATCATTGACCTGACCAGCACGGACTACACCATTGGCGGTGTTCTGATCAACGGGGGCTCAGGAAACGACATTCTGTGGGGCAATGCCGGCAACGACACATTGCAAGGTGGTAGTGGTGATGACGTTTTGTTTGGCGGTGCGGGCAGCAACGTTTTGAATGGGGGGCTGGGTGCTGATGTCTTTCAATATGCCAAAGGCGGGACGGCCCATGACACGATTGAAGACTTTTTGGTGGCCACCGACAAGATTCAACTCTTTGGGGCGGCCAGCAAGACTGAGGTCACGGCAGCAGTCAATGGTGATCATGTGACCCTGGCCTGGGGGGGGCAGACCATTGACCTTGTCGGCATCACATCGACGTTGGGTTCTGCCGACTGGTTGCAACTGGCTTGAGGACATTACCATGAACAACACTATTATTATGAACTTGAAAACTTCTCTGAATGCAGGGCGTGGCTTGCTGCTGGTGCTAGCCCTGGGCGCGGCGCAAGCACAGGCTGGGGTGGTGGCAGTTAACGGTAACGTCAATTTCATCGTTGGCTGGAATCTGGTGGGCAACGGGGTCGAAGCCTCGATTCCGATCGCCAGCAATGTTTATTTTAATGACCCAGCCAAGGTCACCACGGTCTGGAAATGGGTTGCCAGCGGCAGCACAGCGGGCATCACCTATCCGGCCTGGGCCTTTTATGCGCCGGGGCAGCTTGACGGGGGCCAGGCTTATGCGGCCACTAAGGGCTATGACTTTTTAACCACCATCAACGCAGGCGAAGGTTTTTGGGTGAATGCCTCGGCAGATTTTGTGGTGCCGCTACCAGCCGGGGCGGCGGTGCAAGCCAGCAGTTTCATGCCCGCCGTAACAAGCCCGGCGACTGCGGGTGGGTCGCATGCTTTACCGCATGGCTGGAGTTTGATTGCCACCGGTGGCAATCCAACACCCAGTGCTCTGGATGCGGCTTTGGCAACCTCTGCGTCAACGGCACCGGCATCAGGTCAGGTGGGCACTAATTTGACGACACTCTGGGCCTGGGATGCCAAAGCAAAGCAGTGGTATTTCTGGTCACCTGAACTGGTAAACAAGGCCGGTCTGGCGGCCTACCTGAGCAGCAGGGCTTACCTGGACTTTGCCAGCATGGTCAACGTCAACACCCCCACCGGTACGCTGTCGCCAGCGACCGGGTTCTGGGTCAACATGCCATAGGTTATGCGTGTCACTTGATCGTCAAGTAAAGAGCTATATTTAATGTAGCGGCTTATGCATATCAGACGGGTTCTAGAGTCGAATTTGTTAATCAATTATTTGACATGTCTGGTGGCTGTTTCGGCAAAATTGCGGGCGGTTTGAGGTTTTGTTATGGCCGCCAAAAAATTTCTCTTCATTCACCAAAACTTTCCGGGTCAGTTTGTCCATGTGGCAACTGAACTGCTGCGCCTGGGCCATGAGGTGGTGGCGCTGGGTATAAATGGACGCTCGCTACCCGGCGTGCGTTACCTGCGTTATGCACCCAAGGCACCTCTGCGTGTGTCTGAGGTGGAGGCGGCCAGAGACTTTGAGACCAAGGTCGTGCGTGGCCTGGCGTGTGCTCAGGCAATGGAGCAGCTCAATGCCAGCGGTTTCACGCCCGATGTCATCATTGCCCACCCGGGTTGGGGTGAGTCGCTGTTTTGCAAAGACGTTTGGCCTGGTGCGCGCTTGCTCATGTTTGCCGAGTTTTTTTATGCTGCAGAGGGCGCTGATTTCAACTTCGACGCTGAATTTGCTCACGATAGCCTGGCTGATCGGGCCCGCTTGAGGCTGAAAAACACGGTGCATCTGCAGGCGCTGCAAGCCGCTGATGCGGTTTACACCCCCACGCAGTGGCAGCGCAGCCAGTTGCCACTTGCGTTTCAGGACAAAACCCAGGTCATTTTTGATGGCATTGACACAGCGCTGGCAGCGCCGCAGCCCCAGGCCAGCCTGCACCTTAACCGTGACAATCTGACTTTGACGCAGGCCGATGAAGTCATCACTTTTGTGAATCGAAACCTGGAGCCCTACCGGGGTTTTCATGTGTTCATGCGGGCGTTGCCAGAGATTTTGCGGCAGCGCCCCAACGCCCACTGCCTGATTGTGGGGCGTGACGAGGTAAGTTACGGCGCTCGACCTAAGGGTGGCGGCAATTGGCGTCAGGCGCTGCTGGCCGAGGTGGGTGCTCAACTGCCGATGCAGCGGGTGCATTTTCTGGGTGGGCTGGCGTATGCCGACTACTTGCGGGTGATTCAAATATCAAGCTGTCATGTGTACCTCACTTACCCATTCGTGCTGTCCTGGAGTTGCCTGGAGGCCATGAGCGCTGAGCGGGTGGTGGTGGCCAGCAACACCGCCCCGGTACGTGAAGTGATTGAGCATGGTGTCAATGGTCTGCTGGTTGACTTCTTTGATGTGGGCTCGCTGGCACGTCAGGTGATTGAGGTGTTGGCCGCGCCGCAGGTTTTTCAGGAAATGGGTCAACGTGCCCGGCAAACCGTGCTGGATAGGTATGACTTGAAGACCAGGTGCCTGCCTGCGCAAATTGAGTTTGCGGGTAATATTTAGTTGTTTCAGGGTGAGGGGTTTATGGCAATTTTCTTAGGCTTGGCGGTGCGCGAACGGCTGCATCTGATTAAAAAAATGCTGACTATAGGGTGTTTGGGCATCTCATTTTTGCCGAGTGTTCAGGCGCAGGCGCAGGACGGCGTGGTGATTGTTGGGAAGAACGATTGGTTGTTTGTAAGTTATGAAAATGTGCTGGAGGCACTCGACAAGGAAGCTCAGGAGTCTTTCAGTCTGATCGAGAAACTTAGTCGCATGCTGTCAAGAAGCGGCGTTACTCTGGCCTTGGCGATTATTCCCTCCAAAATGGAGATTTATGCTGAGCAACTGCCTGACAACTTCAAGGTGAACCGTTACATGAGTGAATTCAATGACCACACGCTTGCGGTGCTTCGCGCTTCAGGCGTGCAGGTCATTGATTTGAAAAAGCCCATGCGCGAGGCCGCACTCAGAGATCTTGACGACCCACTATTTTTTCGATTGGATACCCATTGGACAAGTAGCGGTGCTTTTGTGGCGGCGCAGGCGATTTACGCAGGTTTTCAGGTCTCGCCTGTTTTGAAGAAAGCGTATGAGGCAACCCACCTTGAAGAGTACAAGCTAACTTGGCTAACTAAAAAACAGCGTCAAAACACGATGCGAGATATCGTTAAATTCTTACCTGCAGGTGCAACCACCTACCCACCGGAGGAGGCGCGACGTTTCACTGTGAAACGTGAATCTGAACTTAAGACACCCCTGTTGAGCACGATCAATGACACTGAAATTACCTTGATAGGAAGCGGTTTTTCGGGTAATAAGACAGGTTTTGATGACGCTTTACGGTTTAGCTTACAGCGCAGGGTCCAAAATTATTCCAACAACGCTGTTGCCGGACACTGGGGTTCGATGCGAACCTATTTGCAGGATGACAGCTTTCAGTCCATCAAACCCAAGATTTTGCTTTGGGAAATTCCGCAACGAACGGTTGGACTGGGACCTAACTACCGGTTTCGCTTACCTCTCCACCGAGTCGACAACAACGAGTGGCTTTTGGGGGTGGCGGCCTTGGTGCAAACCCATTGCGAACCGGCGCTGATCAAGGCGAAGCTTGAGGTGGCAGGAAAAAGGCTGGCTGGTGATCGCAGGGCTAAGCCGACTCAACAAGCTGGTTTTGCTGAAGTTTTGTTTGACAAGCCGGTCGATGCACAGTCATTTCTATCAGCAAGATTGAAAGTGGATGGCTCCAAACAAGTCACCCTCGAGGCCTACGATCAACATGCGATGGTTAGAAAATTTACCGTGGAAACGGTTGGCGATGAGCATGACCACCCGTTCAAAACGCCGCTGTCATTGACGAGTAAAGGTGTTACGCGATTAAAAATTTATCCGGGTACTGCCAATACATTTGCTATCCAAGATATCAAGATTTGTCGGTACCAGGAAAACTGGTTGAAAAGCTCGATCGCTCAGTGAGGCTATCGATAGCACACTAAAGGATCCCTTAGTGCTATAAGTTGGATAGCAGTATATGCATGCTGTGAAAGCTACAGAGGCAAAAAAGGCTTACGAAAATCAAGCATACCGCTTGCTCCGTAAATTGTTTTTCATTTCCCGCAGCAGTGGCTGCAGTTTGTCGCCACCGATGCGCAAAGCCAGGCAGGTGGCCAGAATGTCGATGATCATCAGGTGCAGCAGGCGCGACACCATCGGGCTGTAGCGGTCATAGCCCTCCGGGTGGTCGGCGGCTACATGAATATCGCCAGCCGATGCCAGCGGCGAACCACTGGCGGTGATGACGATGGTGGTGGCTCCGTGTTTACGGGCAATGTCGCAGGAATCCATCAAATCGCGGGTGCGCCCGGAGTTTGAAATGACCAGCACGCAGTCGCCGGGTTGCAATAGGCTGGCGCTCATGACCTGCATGTGGCCATCGCTGTAGGCCACGCCGTTAATCCCCAATCTGAAAAATTTGTGCTGGGCATCCTGCGCCACTACGCCAGAGTTGCCGACACCAAAAAACTCGATACGCCGACCGGAGCGATAAGCGTTGACCAGTGCGTCGACGGCTTTTTCGATAGCCGAAGAGCTGGCATCGTTGCGGTATTTCAGGAATGCAGCCACGGTGTTGTCGATGACCTTGACCATGATGTCGCTGGTTTTGTCGTCCACGTCCACGCTGCGATGAATAAAGGGCACGCCCTCACTCACGCTACCCGCCAGCTTGAGTTTGAAGTCACTCAGACCGTCGTAACCGACGCTGCGACAAAACCGCACCACGGTGGGCTTGCTCACATGGGCTCGGTCGGCCAGTTCGCTGACCGGCATCAGGGCAAAGCTACGCGGGTCACTCAGCACCAGTTTGCCAACGCGCTGTTCAGCGGGTGCCAATGAGGGCAGCGAGGCTTTGATTCGGTCAAGCATGGTGGTTGCCTTGCTGCAGGTGGTAACTTTCCGAAGGCGCACTGTGACTCGCAGCGACTGCTCCAGCCAGGCGCGCCAAATGGCCAGCGTGACCGGTCATGTTTCTTCGCTCCAGCAATAGCCGTCGCGTGCAATCATGGCGCTGGTAGCGCTCGGGCCCCAGGTGCCTGCGGCGTAGTGGCGCGGATCCTGGGTGTCGTTTTGCCAGTGGGTCAGAATGGGCTCAACCCAGCGCCAAGCCTCGATTTGTTCGTCGCTGCGCACAAACAGGTTCAATCGGCCATCGATCACATCCAGCAGCAAGCGCTCGTAGGCACCCACCCGTTCGCCACCAAAGCGTGTGTCAAAGTCCAAGTCAAGTTGAACCGGTGCCAGCGTGTGCGAGTTTTTGCGGTTGTCCTGGCCTTGCGCGAGCAAGTGCAACTCCAGCCCATCTTTGGGTTGCAGATTGATGACCAGGCTGTTGGCCATGCCAATTTGGGAGTTAAAAATGGCGTGGGGTGTGGGTCTGAAGTTGACCACGATCCGGGCATCACGACCAGCCAGTCGCTTGCCAGTGCGAATATAGAAAGGCACACCGGCCCAACGCCAGTTGGAAATCTCGGTGCGCAGTGCGACAAAGGTTTCGGTTTGACTGTTTGGGTTTACGCCCACTTCTTCACGGTAACCGGCTACCGGCTGACCGCCAATGGCACCGGCTGCATACTGGCCGCGAATCACATCCTGCGTCAGCGACTCCGTGGTCCAGGGCTTGAGCGAGCGCAAGACTTTCAGCTTTTCGTCTCGGATGGCATCGGCGTGTGAGTTGATAGGTGGCTCCATACCAATAGCGCAGAGCAATTGCAGGGCGTGGTTTTGCACCATGTCTCGCAGGGCACCGGTGGTCTCATAAAAGGCACCGCGCTTTTCCACGCCCAACTCTTCGGCGATGGTGATCTGAATGTTGGCTATGTGTTCACGGCGCCACAGGGGTTCAAACAAGGCATTGCCAAAGCGCAGCGCAAACAGGTTTTGCACGGCTGGCTTACCCAAATAGTGGTCAATACGAAAGATCTGGTTCTCACTGAAGACTTGTCCCACACTGTGGTTGATGGCGCGGTTGCTCGTCAAATCGTGCCCCAGTGGTTTTTCCAGCACCACCCGGGTCTGCGGGGTGTTAAGACCCGCTGCCGCGAGCTGCTCTACGATGGTGGTGAACAGCGTTGGTGCCGTGGCCAGGTACATGACAACCGTATCAGCCTGGCGTTGGGCCAGTTTGTCGTGCAGGTAGGCGTAATGCTCGGGCTTGGATAAGTCCATGCTGACAAATTCAAGCAGCCCGGCAAAGCGTGTGAATTCGTCACCGCTGGGGCGTTTGCACAGGTCAAGCTTGTCAAACCGGGTGCGAATCAACTCGCGGTAATGCTCGTCGGTCAGGTCATCTCGGCCGACACCAATGATGCGGGCACCCTCTGGCAGGGTGCCATGACGAAAGGCTTGGAACAGCGCCGGCATCAGTTTGCGCCATGAAAGGTCGCCAGTGCCGCCAAATAGAACAAGGTCAAAACTCATGGGTAAAGGGATGTCAAAGTGACTATAAATATGAATCGGTAATGTAACTTAGTTTCATAAGATTTGAAAAAATTGGTAACTTTTTGGCATCGATACAACGCAAGCATCGCGTTTCCCCCAGCGTTCACCTCGCAACAAAAGCGTTAAAGTGAGGGGGTTAATAAATTCAACCGGATTTTCCGGTGACTATTGGAGCTGTGATGAAAAAGTTGTTCGTTGTATCTGCCCTGGCTGCTGCTTGTGGACTGGTTCAGGCCCAAACCGTGAATGTGATCTGCTCGGTACAAGCCGAATGGTGCAACATGATTGGTACTGTGTATGCGCGCACCACGGGCACCAAAATCAACATATCCATGAAAGGCTCGGGCGAATCATTGGCGCAATTGATCGCTGAAAAAGACAATCCCAAGACCGACATCTGGTTTGGCGGCACCGGTGACCCGCACCTGCAGGCGGCCGAGCAAGGGTTATCGCTGGAATACAAATCGCCCACCTTGCCGCAGTTGCAAAATTGGGCGCAGCAGCAGGCGCAGCAGTCGGGCTACAAGACCGTCGGCATCTATTCCGGCCCGCTGGGCTTTGGCTACAACACCGAGCTCATGGCCAAGAAGAAACTGCAGGTGCCCAAGACCTGGAACGAT
>CAIYNH010000303.1 GCA_903927495.1 uncultured beta proteobacterium | reverse complement strand
CTGCTGTTGTCACGGGGCACCCTGCTGGATCGACGTCTGATCGAACAGTTGGCCGCTGCCGAGCGGGAGGCAGGCCGCAGTTCAGAAATCCACGTGCAGCGGGAGCGCGAGAAGCGCTGATGATCGGACTGGCAGCCTGAGCTACGCGCTGCCAGTGAAAGTGCCAACGTCCACATTGCCGGGCATGTGGTGGGCGCCTTGAGGGAGATTTTGGATTGAGCTACTTGTGCAAGGGTCTAGAGCAGTTCTATGGCAGAGCCAGTCCGTCTCGCCTTCGGATTGGGGACGGCGCTCGTTGATTTGACTATGACTGGCAAGACAACGCAAATGACACCTGAAGGGCAGCTTCTTCCCTGAATGTCGGTTGACGGTCCGAACTGACACTGACCGCCACATTGAAGCCATCACAAGCGCCATCGACCTTTGGTGGCTGTACCGTACGATAGCCACGATTTCCACTTTCAAGTGAGTGATTCAGCCACAGGCGTAATATCTGCACATGAAGGTGTCTGAGTTGTTGCGACTACTGGAAGAAGATGGTTGGCTCGTCGTGCGTCAGCGCGGCAGTCATCGCCAATTGCATCACGCTACGAAACCGGGTACGGTTACCGTTGCTGGCAAGCCCAGCGTTGACGTACCTCCCGGCACATTGAACAGTGCGCTCAAGCAGGCTGGATTAAAGGAGTAATTTCATGCGCTACATGGTCGTTATTGAAGAAGGTCCTTCTAGCTACGGAGCTTTTGTCCCGGATTTGCCAGGCTGCATCGCAGTTGGAGAAACTGAGGCAGAGGCACTGTCGCTTATTGAAGAGGCAATCCAGTTTCATCTTGAAGACATGAGAGATGGTGGGCATCAAATCCCTGCGCCTGCGTCAAAAAGCACCTTCGTTGAAGTGGCTCTGACTGCCTGACTAAACTGTTCAACCGATTAAGCCCCGCTCACCTGCGCGCCTTCAGCCTCCAGCCGTGCCACGATCATCTCGCGCAGTTGGCGCTTGAGTATCTTGCCCACCGGACTCAGAGGAAATTCGGCCACCACTTCCAGTCGTTCCGGCAACTTGAACCGGGCAATGTTCTGCTGTTCAAGAAAGGCAATCAGCTCTTTGAAGCTCAGCTTCTGACCCTCCTTCAGAACGGCGAAGGCGCACGCCTTTTCCCCGAACACCGGGTCCGGCATGGCGACCAGACTGGCCGACTTGACTGCCGGATGCATCAGGATCAGATTTTCCACCTCGTCACAGCTGATCTTCTCGCCGCCCCGATTGATCAGATCCTTGCGTCGTCCTTCGGTGTAGATGTTGCGGCCCTGTTTGCGTACGATGTCGCCCATACGATAGAAGCCGTCCTGGGTAAAGGCTTCAATGTTCTTGTCATCGGCCCTGTAATAGCCGCGAATCGTGTAAGGGCCACGGGTCAGAAGTTCACCCGACTCGCCATCGGCAACCTCATTGCCAAGGTCGTCCACCACCTTGATTTCCTCTTCGTCGCAAACCGGGCTGCCTGAACTGTTGAGCACAAGGTCCAGCGGATCATCGGTGCGAGTCATATTGATCAGGCCTTCAGCCGTACCGTAGATTTCCTGCGGCTGGCAGCCAAATTTCGAGATGATTCGCTGGCGCAATTCCGGCGCCTGACGAGCGCCGCCGTTTTGAATCACTTTCAGCGAGGACAGGTCACAACCGGCAGGCAGGTCGGCCACCAGCCAGTTGGAAATCAAGGGCACTGCTGCAGCAATCACGCTGACCCGTTCGCGGCTCACCAGCGAGAACACTTCGTCAGCCTGGCCCGAAGCTGCCAATACCACGGTGCCGCCATAGTAGAAGGCACCAAGAATGCCTGGAGAAGCCAGGTTGTAGTTGTGGCCCAGCGGCAGAATGGCCATGAACACGGTTTGTTCATCAAAGTCCGCCGCCTTGCCGCACAGTCGGGCATTGAGTACGTAATCGTT
>CAIYNH010000302.1 GCA_903927495.1 uncultured beta proteobacterium | reverse complement strand
GGCCGCTGCCGCACCTGACCACGGACTGCTGCACCCTTGGCGGTTTGTCATGGTGCCCGCGCATCGTCGCGGCGATCTGGCGGAGGCCTTTGCACTGGCGTTGATTGACCGTGACCCCGGTGCCACCTTGGCGCAAATCGAGGCCGCACGAGAGAAAGCCCATCGCGCGCCGTGCCTGTTGTTAGCTGTAGCACGCTTGGGATTTGCCGAACCACCCATACCGGTGCTAGAGCAAATGGTTTCGGTCGGTGCAGCCATTCAAAACCTGTTGCTAAGTGCCTGCAGCTATGGTTTTGGTAGTGGTCTCACCAGCGGTCAGGCCATGCAGAGCCGACGCATGCGTCAATTATTTGAGTTGACGGAAGGTGAGGAGGCCGTTTGTTTTATCAATATTGGAACGATCAACCAGCAGAAAATGCCACGCCTGCGCCCCGAAGCCTTGGTCTTTGTCAGCAGTCTTTGAACATCACATCGGGCCTTCACCATGCGCACCATCCCCATCATTGATCAACGCCATTTAAAGCCTGAACTGGCGAATGCCATTGCGTCAGGCGACCCCATTGGTCAACTGCTTGACGGCTATGACAGACCCCTGCACGATCTGCGTATCAGCGTCACCGACCGCTGCAATTTCAGATGCACCTACTGCATGCCCAAAGAAGTTTTTAACGCAAGCTATTCGTATTTGCCGCATGCTTCGTTGCTGTCATTCGAAGAAATCACCCGTCTTGCACGCCAATTTGTGGCCCGCGGAGTGAAGAAAATCCGGCTCACCGGTGGCGAACCTCTGCTGCGCAAGCATCTTGAAGTGCTCATTGAACAGCTTGCTGCTCTGCGCACACCGGCAGGCGAAGCGGTTGAGATCACCCTGACGACCAATGGCGCACTGCTGGCGCGACAGGCCAGGTCACTCAAAGATGCCGGACTCAACCGAATCACCGTGAGTCTGGATGGGCTTGATGATCAACTTTTCAGG
The DNA here is from genome assembly GCA_903927495.1 of uncultured beta proteobacterium. Taxonomy (GTDB): domain Bacteria; phylum Pseudomonadota; class Gammaproteobacteria; order Burkholderiales; family Burkholderiaceae_C; genus Rhodoferax. The sequence goes on along the minus strand of CAIYNH010000302.1, from coordinate 2,827 downwards.
CGTATCAACGACGTTGATTTCCCTGTCTCCGGGGTGCTGGCTGGGTTAGAGGCTGCCAGCAAGGCCGGGTTTTCCAATACCAAAGTCAACATGGTCGTGAAACGCGGTTGCAACGAGCAGGAAATATTGCCCATGGCTCGCTATTTTCAGGGCTCCGGCACGATCTTGCGCTTGATTGAATATATGGATGTCGGTGCCAGCAACGGCTGGTGCATCGATGAAGTGTTACCCAGCGCAGAGATCGTGAAACGTGTTCATGAGGTCATGCCTCTGGTTGCGTTGACCCCAAGCGTTCCCGGGGAGACCGCTGAGCGCTGGGGCTACGTCGGCGCAGACGGACAGTACGATCCGAAATTAGGCGAGATCGGGGTCATCAGCAGTGTCACCAACCCGTTTTGTGGGGGGTGCAATCGCGCTCGAATCTCTACCGAAGGAAAGCTATTTTTATGCTTGTTTGCTACCGACGGGCATGATCTTCGCGGTTTGATGCGAAAACCTGGCGCTTCCACTGATGCACAACTACAGGCACAAATTGTGAAAGTCTGGCAAGCGCGCACCGATCGCTACTCGGAAATGCGAACTGCTGAACTTTTCACGGATCGGATCAGCTCTGCCCGCCGTGTAGAAATGAGTTACATCGGGGGCTGACACCAACGACAGGGGGCCATTTAGAAATGGAATCAGACCGCTGGTCGGCAGAGGAGCCCAACAACATCACGGTGTTCAGGCTCACGTGCGAGTTTAAAAAACAAAACCGTTAAGTACATCCCTCGGTATAAGCTCTATTGACCTCTAGCGCTTATTTGGCATGCGTTAACAGCTATTAAACCAATAGCAATCAGGGTTTCAGAGTGGCTTCTTCGATGAGCACTTTGTAGGCGTAACCAGCGCCAAAATCTTTGTCGTTGCGCACCGTACCCGATACCGTGAGTACATCGCCGACCTTGGCTTGCGCTGCTGTGGTGACCAGGATGTCGTTGCTGTTGTTGGCTTCAGAGCCTGAGCCGTCTTGCAGGTGAATCCAATTCTTTCCCATGATGGCAGCGTTGTATTTGACGATTTTGCCTTGCACCACAACCGGTTTGTCTTTCAGAGCGGCGGCCTTGCCAATTACCTCCGCCACGGTATAGGCGTTGACACCGCTGGCTTTAACGACCTTGATCGGGCCAGTGTCAACTGGCTTGACTGCTGCGCCTGAGTGGGGGCTGACATCGCTCTTGGCAGAGCCAGTGCCGCCCAGACTACCAAACAGGATGGTCGGGAAGGTCTTTTTCAGAGTCTTGCTCTCAAAGTTGTTCATGACCGTGAAATCCTCAATGCTGACTTTGGCACCCTTTTTAACGCCTGCTGTGGTTACGGCGGCCCAGGTTTCACCGTCTTTGGTTTTCAGGCGCAGGTAGGTGTAGCCGTCAACGTCCTTAACTTCCAGCACTTCGCCAGTGACGGTGCTGGCAGCAGAAGATTTGGCTGTTGGGGCATCGGCGGCCCAGGCGGTAGCGGTTAAAGAGCCGACCAGGAACAGGCAGATAGCGAGTAATTTTTTCACAATGGTTCTTCCTGTTTAGAAAAGAGTTGAGCATATCAGCAAGGCTGTTTACCTTGTAAAACCGATGCGGGCAGTCAACCCCTGACCACTGCTGCCATCGGCGAGCAGCATTTGCGCACGGAGCAAATCAGCAATGCTGCGGCAAGTCGCCAAACCCCGTCCGGTGCACTTCTGACACGATCACCCGTAGCTCATGATGTCGGTCCGAGCGGCTCTGGTTCCGCCAGTTTTTACCCTGTTGATTGTCATCGTCAGCAAATCCGGGCTGCGCGGTGAGGGCTGAATCAGGGGCATTGGCCGAGCCTGTCAGCACATGAAAGTCAGTGCGCCAAACCTGAATACGCAAGGTTTTGCCGTAAAGCAGCGCCGACCCGCGCACCCTCTTCAACAATTAGCAATCGCATGGCTTTATTTGTTTCATTTATGTAAACGGAAGTTAATTTATGCCCTAGTACTTTCCCTAACAAACACCTGCAATCGCTTCGAATACTTAAGAGACTGGGCATTTTCTTAAGAATTGGCGGGCAATCTTCATTTGCATTTCAGTTCAACAAATTACTATTCTTTACATCAATATATCGCAATGGGTGCGATTGATATGTCCGTAAGCCAAGCAAGAGGAATTTCACGCATGGTAATCAATTATTCAACTACGTTGCGCAGATTGTGCACAGCCGCCATTACGGCGCTGATGTGTGGTTTGCTTCCCGCCGGCTCTGCGCTGGCTGATACTGACCCCATGGCTGAGGCGCGATTGGTCGGAGAAAAGCTCTGCACCGTTTGCCATGACACCGAGAATGGCCTGTTTGGTCACACCCAGCACGCCAAGGTGTTCCGCGAAAATCCACGCAATGACACCGAAAAGTCGGTTTGCGAAGCTTGCCACGGCAACGGTTCTTTGCACAGAACTGACACCAAAAACAAAGACCTGATCATTAGCTTTACGAAAGGGTGGGGCACTTCCATCGAGCGTCAAACCGCCCAGTGTTTGACCTGCCACGCCGGTGGTCAGCGCATCAACTGGCCCGGTTCGATCCACGCCACCAATAAGCTGGGTTGTTCGGACTGCCACAACCCGATGGCGCGTTTCTCGGCCAACGGTTTAATGAAGAAGGCGGGCATCACCGAGACTTGCCAAAGCTGCCACCAGCAGCAACGTGCCGAGTTCCGCAAAAAATCCCACATGCCCGTGCCTGAAGGCAAGATGACGTGCGTTGATTGCCACAATCCGCATGGATCAACTAGCAAGAAACTGCTCAAGACTGATACTGTCAACGAGCT
>CAIYNH010000301.1 GCA_903927495.1 uncultured beta proteobacterium | reverse complement strand
GCTGCAGCAGCGATTGCTCTTGCAAAGTGGTTTGACCCACCCGAAGTTGCCCAGTGACGCTGAAAAACTGCGACGACACGGTATGTTCAATCTCATTGAATTTGATCTCGGCGTTATTCAGCAGTTTGTCAGCGTCGGCCAGCGAAGTCATGTGGCTTGCGGCTCGCTCACTGACCAGGGCTCGGGCCTGTGCCATGTCGAGCTTGGGCACGCTGGCCACCAGCACCTCGGGCGCTGCGGTATTGAGATTCACCGGGGTGCGCTTGGGCAGCAGGGTGATGTATGGCTGCAGCACCTGCAGGCTTGCCGGCGACAGCCCCAGCCAAGTCAAGTCAGCCACCGTTTGCGGGCGCAACGGCACTGGTGCCGTGGCCGTTGCATCGGTTCTGGGCGCATACGCCAGCAGCAGATTCTGGGTCAGCGTGAGCAACTCCTGCTCTGGCAAATCAAACTCTTTGAAAAGGCGTACCCAGGCCGCCACACTGGGTTCGTGCAGCTTGCCTTCCAGCAGCAAATTGCTCACATTCAGGCGTGCCTGCAGGTCTTGCATCTGACCCGCAAGAAAGGCATCCTGGGTACTGTCGCTGTCATCACCGACCAGTGCCTCGCCACCCTCGGCTGCCAGAAAGGTGGACAGGCGCGCCGGTGCCAGCGGTACCGCCCAAGGCTCGGCCAGGTGATCGGCACCGCCCTGGCGCGCATCTTCACGCAATATCAAACGTGCCCAATCGAGTGCGCCGGTCAAAATCCAGGATGCCTGCACCCGGGTGCGCTGGGCAGTTTCAACCTCCACCCCACGCCACTGCTGCCAGAGCATGCCCGATGCCAGCGTTGCCACCATCACCACAGTCAGCATGGCGGTCAAAATCGCGGCACCGCGTTGCGCCTTCATTTGCCGCCTCCGATTTGCCCACGCACCCAGTCACGCGTCAGGGTACCGCTGAGGGTCTGGCCGGGTGACAAGGCCAACACCAGCCGCACCCCATCGGGCATGACGCTGACGGGGGGTACGGCACCAGGGCTGGGCTGACTGGCCGGGCTGGCCGGATTCACTGCCGTCACGCCGTCCGGAGTACCCGCACTGGAGAGCGGGTTGCTCCAGGCGTTGCCACGGAAGTAAAAAATCTGCCACTGGTCCAGCGCCACGGTGCGCACCTCGCGCCGGTGGTCATCGTCGCTAGGGCTTTGCGCCCACAGTTGGGCCCTTTGCCAGGCCAGGTCAAGTGCATTGCGCGTCAACAGCGCAGGCGACTGCCAACGCAGCCATTGGCCGTGGCCATCGACACTGCGCTGCGTCCAGGCCACCACCCGCAAGCCCTCTGCGGCTGAGCCACTGCCGCGCCGCAGAATGCGCAAGGTGCGGCCGTCCCAATCCAGACCCGGATTTTCTGGCTGCTCGACCATGGCATCTAGATCTGCGCCCCACTGCGCCAGCGTGGCCTGCAGCGCCAGCACATCGTCCGAGTTCTGTTGCAAGCCGGCTTGGGCGCGACTGACACCGTCCAGACCGCGCCAGCTCAAAACCGTCATCAAGGCCATCAGACTGATCGCCACCAGCAGTTCAATCAGGGTAAAACCCCGTGCGGTGTGAGTTGACCGCATCAATAGCGCCCCACCACAGTGGTCAGACGCCAGATTGAGGCATCGCCATCCATCACCCGGGCATCCACCCGCCTGAAATTGGGGTTGGGCGTGGGCCGCACCGTCAGCGCCACCGACAAACTGCGCCCGGCTTGCTCGCACGCTGCGCTGCTGTCGCCTACGTCAGGCATTTGTTTGAGCAGGCGAATCTTGACCAGTTCGTTTTCAGCGCACAACTGCGCCAACACCATGTCGGACTGGCGCTGGGCATGCTGGGTCAGTGCCGCGGTCGCCTGCAAACCAGCCATTAAGGCAATGGCCACAATCCCGAGGGCCACCAACACTTCCACCAGGGTAAAACCATGGCTATCAAATTTGTGAGTGCGCATCGTCATGGTGACGGGGGCTGCGAGGCAAATGGCCGTACACCGTCAGTCATCAGGTGGACGCGCTGCTCGGGCTGACTGCTGGAGAAGAGCGTCACGCCCTGGGCTTCAATGATCGGATCGGGGCCCAGCAACAGCGACTGCGCAGAGTCTGAGTCGGGTGCTGCGGGAAGCTCTGGCTTGTCGATGCTGGCGCGGGTGTCGGGGTCGAGCCAGTTACGCGGCAAGTCATCTTCGGCCTGCTCTGACTTGGGCAGCCCATCAAAACGGAACCCCTGCTCATTCATCACCCAGCGCACCGGTACCCCACTGACCTGTGAGCGTGCCCTGGCTGCCTCGAACAACGCGCCCAAGCGAATGGCTTCACGTTCGAGCCGAGTCTGGGTGCCATCGCGCAGGGCAAAACCAACGCCAGCCGAGGCAAACGCCACGATGGCCAGCACCACCAGCAACTCGAGCAGGGTAAAGCCAGCGCTTGGGTGGCGACAGTTGGCGCGCTGGTCAGGGTTGCCAGGTACCAATGTCTGCATTCTTGCCTTCGCCGCCCGCTTGACCGTCGGCACCATAAGACATCACATCAATTTCGCCCTTGATACCGGGATTCAGGTAAACATACGGGTTACCCCAGGGATCTTTGGGCAACTGATCCAGGTAATTTTTCCAGTTGCCGGGCACCGGCACGGTCGTGGGTTTGGCAGTCAGGGCCTGCAAGCCCTGCTCGGCCGTGGGGTAACGCTGGTTGTCCAGCCGGTACAGCTTCAAGGCCTGCAGCAGGTTGGTGACATCGGTTTTGGCGGCGGTCACGCGGGCATCGTCGGCCCGGTCCAGCACATTGGGCACGATCAGAGCCGCAAGCACGCCAATGATGAGCAGCACCACCATGAGTTCGATCAGGGTGAAGCCGCGTTGTAAATGGCGGGTAAGCGCAGTGCGTTTTGAGTTCATGAAGTCGGTACCACTCATCAAGTGAATCGCACCAATTGGTGCGCCGTTGAGTTTAGCTAGAAATCAGCCCGCAAACCAAGACTGAAGAGCGAGTACTTGCTGCCAAAGCGATCAGCGGTGCTGCTGTTGTAGGTGACCGGAATGTCGTTAAAGAACAGGTTGCTGGTCAACTGCCCCCGGGCAAACAGGCTTACGTGCGGGCGCAGCCGGTAATCCGCTTGCAGCGAGATGTTGTGGTTTTGGCTGTAAGCCGCTTGCCCACGCGCCACCAGAATGTCATCAACCGCCTCGCGCCTGATCACATGAAACAGGTAACCGGCTTTCAGCGTCCAGAGACCGCGCTGCCAGGTGCCGTTGACACCCGCTTGCAAAAAAGTGCCGCGCCAGGCAATTTCGTTGGCCACGTCGACCCCGTATGCGCCACTGCTGTCGTAAAACTGCTGGATCACGCCGCCCACCACGCTGCACGGTGGCACCAGCGTGCCAAAAATATTGTTGCCGGTAAACGCCACTTGGTAATTGCAGCCATTGCGCGAAGTGGTCGCTGATAGTGCACCGTAAGACAACTGACTGGTGCCCAACCCCACATTGACACTGACATCGGTGCTGGGCGAGAGGTTCCAGGTGCCAATCAGGTCAGCTTGCAACTGGCGGTCTGCCGGGTCGGTGATCTTGACCGTATCAAGCTTGGCTCCGGGCACCACCACGGCACTGGTGGACTCTGTGGCGCTGGCGTAATTGCCCCAGGCCGACAGGCGCAGCGCCATGGCGGGCAGTTTGCCGCCGGGCTCCAGAAACCGGTACAAGCCAGAGACCTGCCAATTGGTGTAGTTAAAAGTGTCTGAGGTGCTGCTGAGCGAACGCTGCCCCAGCACACCTGACAACCACTTGCCCTCCCCTACCCGCAGCGCCGCACTGAGGTAAGTGCCGTGGTAATCGCCCGACTTGGTGCCGGACGTAAGCGGATCATTTTCGCGCACCTTGAACACGTCGAGAGACTCGTTCATATGGTCTGTACCCAGCTCCAGATAAGCGTAAGGCGCTATCTTTTCTGGGGTTGCGGTAAGAAAAACATCAAGCGGGGCAGCGCTGACTGGCAGCACCAGCAAGCTCAAAGCCCACGCGACAGCCCGCTTGCGCAGCCCCTCCTTGTTGAATGTCGTGATAGATGAAGCAAGGTGAGACTGCATGGGCTGCAGTTTACTGGGTCAAATTGATATAGCCAACCAGACCATACCCGGTAATCGGCACAACAGAAGTAGGTACGACCTTGCCGCTGCTATCCAGCAGGGTAGGCACTTGCACCGTCACCGCAGGAAATGCGCTGCCATCAGCTTTGCGCAGTGGCAACTGCGTCACCACAATTGACACCTTGTACTTGCCGGTGAGGCTATACATGCCGGTAAAGTCGTTGCTGACCCCGTTGACGGCGTAGTTCACCACATCACCCAAGACCACCGTGCTCACCGCATTGAGGGCTGATGAGAGCGTATTGGTAATGCCTGCAACCGCACCAGCAAAGTCAATAACTGCGCGCTTTGTCCCATCACCCGATACACCATAAACCAGGGCCTTGGCCACTGAAGGCACGGTCAGGGTGATGTCGGAGCCAGTCTTGGTCACCGTGACATTGTCAATATAGGCTTGCACTTCACCCGAGCCGGATGGCGTTTCCTGGGTGATGGACACTGCGGCTTGCAAGGTTTGCCCTTGGGCCATGGTGAAGCTGCCGCTCTCTGCCAAATTGAGCTTTAGCGCCGTATTGCTGGCCATGGGCCACTTGACGTTGATGCCGCTGGTTGACTGAAAATCTGTCATGGTGTAACTGCTTGTGGCTACACCATCGGTCAGTGTCAAGGCATTGTTGGCCAGGTACAGGTAAGGTGTAGAAACCGCAATGATGGTATTAAAGGCCTGCGAAGCCGATGCGGCAGCGGTATTGGTGTTGTCAGCAATGTCCTTGAAAGCCCCGACTGCAACACTGACTGCTATCGTCCCGGTTGAATTCGCGGTAGGTGTCACCGTCATGGTGTAGCTTGTGGCGCTCATTTTGGTCAGCGCACCCTTCGCGCCATTAGATACCGTGATGGCCGATGCTGCAAAACTTGTGCCCACATCCTCGCTGAAGGTGAAGGTGAACAATACCGGCCCGGTAGCATCGGTAGCTGACACGTTGTCCGTGATTGTGAGCGTGGGTGGCGTGGTGTCCGCTGCCACAGTAGTTGAATCTGCCACCAAAGTGATGTCGTCAAAGTAATAGCTATCGCCCGTGGTGGGGGCTACCGTACCCATGTCAGGCAACAGCACCAGGGAGGTGTATGACTTTGTCAAATCAACGTCACTTAGCACCCAGGTCAAGGTTTGCCAACCCACCACCACGGCGGTTGTGGCTGAGGCTTCAACGGTGCCTTGCTGCGAGGCATATTCAGCTTTGATCTTGATCGGGATGCCCGCTTTGGGCGAGTAAACCCTGGCAGTGATCGTCTTGCGACTTGCCGCAAATGGAATGACTCCGGTTGTGACGCTGGCTCCGGCATAGTCAAAACCACCCGACCTGAACACGTTAAGCGCCTTGCCAGCGCCACCCGTAGGTCCGGTCTTGACAGATGAACCCTCGGCACCACCGAAGCCTGATGTTGCAGGTGGTGACGTTTCATCGAATGTAGCCAAAACACCCGACGCTGGCGCGGGCGGTGTGACCACGGTGCTGTCAGCGACCAAAGTAATATCGTCAAAGTAATAGCTATCACCCGTGGTGGGTGCCACCGTACCCATGTCGGGCAACAACACCAGCGAGGTGTAGGACTTTGTCAGATCGACATCACTCAGTACCCAGGTCAAGGTTTGCCACCCCACCACCACGGCGGTTGTGGCTGAGGCTTCAACGGTGCCTTGCTGCGAGGCATATTCAGCTTTGATCTTGATCGGGATGCCCGCTTTAGGCGAGTAAACCCTGGCAGTGATCGTCTTGCGAGATGCCGCAAATGGAATGACTCCGGTTGTGACGCTGGCTCCGGCATAGTTAAAACCACCCGACCTGAGCACATTCAGCGCCTTGCCAGTGCCTCCCGTAGGTCCGGTCTTGACAGATGAACCCTCGGCTCCACCAAAGCCTGCAGTCGCCGGCGGTGTCGTTTCATCGAAGCTAGCAAGTACCCCTGATGTTGGGGGCGGGGGCGGTGTAACGACAGCGGCAGTTCCGGTGCTTTCTGCCACCTTGGCTTTTAGCGCTGCAATGTCTGTCGCGCTCGTCAGCGTGGTTAAGGTACCGGCATCAATAGCTGTCTTGATGCTGGATGCCACAGTTACTTTACTGGGGTCTGCAAGGTTATTTTGCTTAACCAACATGGTGGAGGCGATCTCGGTAGCGGCAGCTTTCAAGACGATGTCGGCCTCTTGTTTCATGGCGGTTGCGGCGACTGCAGCCACGTTCGCGACACCGGCCTTGGTCAGATTTGCATTCAAAACGGCTGTCACTTCAACAGGCACATCTTTGGACGCAGCAACTTTTGTCAGGGCCTCGGATGAAAGCTTGGAGACCAGGCTTACTGCCAGTGTGCCATCAGTTGAGATCAGTGGCGTGTTGGCTTGTGCCGCTGCCTTCAAGGAACTGGCAAATGACGCAGCAACCTCGTTGTAAACAGCATGGTTGGCAAGGTCCCCGCCCACGGATCCAGAGGACAAAGCTGCCACGGTTTGCATCAGCAACTGAACGGTTGCGGTTTTTTTGGCCAAATCGGGGTTGGCTGTGGCTAGACCAGGATCGGTCGTCAACAAATCGATCTTGTCATCCAGACCCAAGGCCTTTTTAAGCTCGGTCTGCGTCAACCCAGCTGATGCCATCAAAGTGGTGAGAGGCGATGCCACTGTGGCACCCGCTGGCGCTCTCAGTACGCCAGCAAAGAGGCCACCTGAAACAACATTGCCGGCGGCATCTTTCTCGTCCTTGATCTTGCCACCGCTGACGATCACACCATGCGTACAGCCTTGCGGAAAACTGAATTTGCCATCGGTTTGCGTGAACACAAAGGGCTCACCGGTATTGGCCACACCGTTGTC
>CAIYNH010000300.1 GCA_903927495.1 uncultured beta proteobacterium | reverse complement strand
TGGTTCAATGCCAGGCTTTGGGGGTGATTCTGGAGTGCTCACACACCATTTACCTGAGCAGCGCAACCCGTCTGCACCACGGCGAAAATGAAACTGCACTGGGCGACATTCCGGTGCTGGCTGGCCAGTTGCACTTGCAGCGCGGAGACATTCTGCGACTGGTGCCGCAAGGCATGGGCAGCAATGCCACGCCCGCAGACAAACGCCACCGCGCGCACCGGGCTACCATCGCCTGCACCTTGCCAGAAGCCCTGACCAGTGTTCGCAAGGGCGACCACATCTGGTTCGATGATGGGCGCATTGGTGGTGTTATTCGTCGCGGTGGCGCCAAAGGCGTTGAGGTAGAGATTACCGAAGCGCGTGATGGGGGAGAGCGCCTGGCAGCCGACAAAGGCATCAATTTGCCTGACACTGTGCTGGACTTGCCCGCGCTGACAGCCAAGGATCTTGAAGATCTGCAGGTGGTGGCCAAACACGCTGATCTGGTCGGGATGTCATTTGCCCAGTCGGCCGCAGACGTGCGGGCTTTGCATCAGCGTCTGGCCGAGTTGGGGTCACCTCATGTTGGCTTGATCTTGAAGATCGAAACACGGCGTGGCTTTGATCATCTGCCAGAACTGCTGTTGGCGGCCATGAGTGGCCGTGCCGCCGGGGTGATGATTGCGCGCGGTGACCTGGCGGTGGAATGCGGCTACGAGCGCATGGCCGAAGTCCAGGAGGAAATTTTGTGGGCTTGCGAGGCTGCTCACATGCCAGTGATCTGGGCCACGCAGGTGTTGGAGACCTTGGCCAAAACAGGGCTGCCATCCCGCGCTGAAATTACCGACGCGGCCATGGGTGGGCGCGCAGAGTGTGTGATGCTGAACAAAGGCCCACACATTCTGGATGCCATGCGAACACTGGACAACATCCTGCGGCGGATGCAGGCACATCAGTCGAAAAAACGCCCCCTGTTGCGTGCACTGAAGTCCTGGAATTTGCCTTTGGTTGCCGCCAACATGGCTTTAGCAACGGATCAATAACCATGGCGACTGATAAAGAGCCCAAGAATTTTCGCGACCAACGGTTTGTCAGTTTACTCACGCGAAACACATTTGCCATGGTGTTAGCGGGTGGGCGCGGCAGCCGACTGCATGAGCTGACCGAATGGCGCGCAAAACCAGCCGTGCCGTTTGGCGGAAAATTTCGCATCATCGATTTCACACTCTCCAACTGTGTCAATTCGGGAGTTCGCCGGGTCGGTGTGGCGACCCAATACAAAGCCCAGAGTCTGATCCGGCATCTCCAATTGGGTTGGAGTTTTCTGGATGGTAGGCTGGGTGAGTTCATTGAAATCATGCCAGCGCAGCAGCAGGTGGATGGGTCACATTGGTACCGGGGCACGGCGGACGCTGTTTTTCAGAATCTGCGAGAAATTCGCCATGCCAACCCGGAGTATGTGCTGGTGCTCTCTGGCGACCAGATTTACCGCATGGACTATGGCCGCATCCTGGCGGCCCATGTGGAACGCCAGGCCGATCTGACAGTGGCCTGCATTGAAGTACCGCTTGCTGACGCGTGCAGCCTAGGTGTCATGTCAGTGAACGAAGATGGTCGCATCACTCAATTCCAAGAAAAACCGACCCATCCGCAACCTGTCCCCGGCAAGCCAGATACAGCCTTGGCGAGCATGGGCATTTATGTGTTTAACGCCCGCTTTTTATTTGACCAATTACTTCGAGATGCGGATGACCCCATATCGAGTCATGACTTTGGCAAGGATGTGATACCACGCTGCGTCGAGCAGCACCGAACCTATGCGCAGGATTTTGCTGATAGTTGTGTCAGTGACGTCCAGAGCCCTGTTTATTGGCGCGATGTTGGCACCTTGGATGCCTATTGGGAAGCCAATATGGACCTGATGCATGTCACACCGCAACTCAATCTGTACGATACCAACTGGCCGATCTGGACCTGGCAACCGCAAAGCCCACCAGCCAAGTTTGTTTTTGATGATGACACCCGGCGCGGCGCCGCTTTTGATTCATTGGTTGCTGGCGGTTGCATCGTCAGCGGGGCCACGCTCAAACGCAGCATGCTGTTCTCGGGTGTACATGTTCACAGCTACTCGCTCATCGAAGATTCTGTTGTTTTGCCTAACGTTCAAATTGGGCGCAATTGCATCCTCAAAAAATGCATTCTTGACAAAAATTGCATCCTGCCTGAAGGGACTCATATCGGACTTAACCCGGTTGAGGATCGTCAACGTTTTCACGTAACAGCGTCGGGTATAACGCTGGTCACGCGGGTGATGCTGGGGCAGGATGTGAATGTTGTACGCTGGCAAACCGGGCGCAATCTTGATAAACAAAGTGAAGTGTCAACAGGTCTTATCGCTCAGCATTGAGAAAGTTTTGGATTGACCACACACTGAGCCGGATCGCCTAAGGTAAAACGTTTGAGGATATTGCTGCATTGATTCCATAGGAAATTAAGGCCATCAATGCCAATGTCCTCGCTGCTACTGGCTTCAAGACGAAGTTGGAGTGTGAGCATGGTACGCAGTTCCTGACAAATCGAAAAATTTCGATTTGACTCTTGATCAAGCGAAAAATCACCCTCCCGAAAGCGCCTGAGCGCAAGCTCATTCTTCAGATCGAGCCGGCAAAGCTGTGCCAGTTGTTGGATAACCCGCTGCAGTTCAGCCAGGTCATTGAAGACGTGATTTTGTTTCGCCATTGGTTGGTTCATGATTAGCCTTTCGCCAGTTGCATCAAGCGTCGCAGATCAATGTGACGGCATTGTGAAGGTGCTCCTAAAAGGTTTAGCGATGGTCACAAAACTGAAACCATGATCAGGCAAGATCGAATTTTCAACCAACGCTTGATACTTTCAATGTACACATCGGACACGACAAAAATTTCTCAAACTGGTTTGCGCTACACCACAAAAGAAAGCGGTTCACCTTACCGTGACACCGGCGGATCAGGCGAAACCATGAGTTGCATCAAGTGTGGGCAGCACAGGGTGCGGCGTCACGGCATGTTCAAGCGCTATGCCACCGCGCTGATGTTTTTCTGTTTTGACTGCAAACCAAAAACGGCCAACGCATAGTCCGATAACTGCCTGCAGCAAGCATCACAAACACTATCGTTTTTATAGCTCTCTACGCTTGTTGATAAAGCGTCAGATGTCTATTTAATGCTTCTAGCGGGAGATCCGTCGGCAATTTTCCTGATGCTTCATTAACACTGGACAGT
>CAIYNH010000299.1 GCA_903927495.1 uncultured beta proteobacterium | reverse complement strand
TTGCTGGAGAAGGCGTTTGGCTTGCTCGGCGTAAATTCACACAAACGCAGACCAGGCCGAAAATCGCCAAGACCAAATCGGCATATCAAACCGCATCCGAGCATGGCTTACAAAGGGTGAGGCTTAAGTTCGCAGCATTGCATCAATACCGCGCGGTCCTTGTCCGAATTTTGCCGGGCCGACCGGTTGTGGGGTTTATTGAGTTTACGAACCGCTAAACGCAGTTCGCCCGGTTTTCAATTTCCAAACAAGCCAGCATCAGATCATCGAAGGCCAGGGCGTTGCCGACCATCACCTGATCCGCGAGCATGTTTGCATAGTCGCTCGCTAACGCGCGACGTGCATCCCCTTGAGGCACAATTTTGAGATTTCCGGTAACCGCCGATTGATAATCAATGATATCGCCGGTCGGGGTTTTTTCGGTAAAGAATACCGATTTGTGCCGGGCAACTGCGATGGCAACCGTTCGGTTGGCGATAGATTCTGTGAAGTATTGGCTGCGCCCGATAGCAGCCAAGTCGTGCCAATGCCGGGCAAAACGTTCACTTCGAATTCGACCCTGTGCACAGTACACATGCGCAGCAGTTGCCTTTTCCCAAAATGTGCGTGCCACATTCATGACCACCGGCATAGCAGTCGGAAAATCAACATTTGGCACATGACCGGCCATGTCGCAAGTCACTTGCATTGCCTGATGCGGCTCCCCGGTTGCTCGCCCGCCAAACTCCAAGAGAGTTAGAGGCGACACGTAGCCGGTTCCCACTTTCAACGCGGGGTAGTGCAATAGCAATTGATCCTGATCTTTGCCGCCCACTTCAAGTCTGGCATGCAATCCCTCTTTGGCCAAGGCCGCCTCAAGAACTGGCCGAACGGTCTGCGCGATCCATACCGGGAGTCGATCACGCACTGCCTTGGTCCATTTTGCTGCCTGACTGCGACTCTCAGGCAATACCAGTTCGTCTCGGCACTGGTCACCGATCAAGTCGGGAATCAGCTTGCGGATGTCCAGGGTCAGATCAATGTCCTCTGAAAACCGGTCAATGACTTTATAGACTTTGGACAGGGATGTGCCACCTTTGAACGTCAGGTCGGCGCCAATGGGTGAGTTGAACAGCGCGCCCAAGGCCCACACCACCCAAGCATCTTTTTCTAGCAGATGGCTTGGCCGGCCGGTTTGTTCACGGGCAATTTCCAGAACTTCTCGCTGATCTGCCGCGCTCAATGAGAAAAATGATTCAGCCACGCGCGACTTCCTCGCCGATGGCCTGTGCCATCCATGATGGTAGCGCGGCGCGCCCGGTGGTCAAATTACGCCATTCAGCCGGCGGCAATTCTTGGTGGAGTGCACTCAGTGATTCGCTGACATGCGGCCGGCCCAGCCATGCCAAGGCCCGCACTGCCGCACCGGCCTGGGTTGTCCCTAGCGACAGCATCCATCTTGGAGCATGCTTGATTAACACTTCTGAATGGCCCAGCTTGAGTTTGTGCGACCGCCCAGAGGTCAAAAAAACTTCCCGAATAGGCACCTGTTGTGTCAGGCCCAAGGCATTAGCAGCGGCTGCACCATGGGGAACCACCGTATCACCACGCTGGTTGGCCATGGATTGCACCACTTTTTCTGGGGCGGGTGAGCGCACACCAAAGCGGCTTGATACCGGCGAAACATAAGTGCCACGACAAACACGCTGTAATTTTCCCTCTTTGGCCAAGCGTGAAAGCGCCTGATCGATAGCGGCACGACTGCCCAGGTGAAGGAATTCCTTGGGCGATAGCACTCCGCCCTCAGGCAATTCATGGGCATGTAACAGGATGGCTTCTGGGATTTTGTTCATCGCGATATTAGCAATAAGTTAGAAGTATAGATCGGTTTCTGACATTTTCAGCAAGAGCCTTCCTTTCTGAGGCTAGTCTTCTTGATTCATTTGTTCGCTAAATGCTTTAAAAAGTTGGCAAATGAAAGGAGGCGGTTTCTGTGCGCATTGAGGTGATCCAGGCGGAACAGCTGCCGTTTCGGGTTTACTGCGCCGCCAAAACGGTGGAAGACTGCCTCAAACAAAGGAACAAAATTGACATCGATATGGCAAATCTCATGCGAAGGTACCTTGAAACACTTGAATATTTCCAACTAAAATGTAATTCCATTTGTATGTACGGAGTAACTCATGAACCTTCAGAC
>CAIYNH010000298.1 GCA_903927495.1 uncultured beta proteobacterium | reverse complement strand
GCCGGCAATGGCAATCCGAATTTTGGTCATGGGTGTGCGCCTCTAGGTGAAGGTTCGAATGTACTGTGAACAATGATAAATACAATACATTCAAATCTATATTAACAATTCACCAATAATGAATAATCAATGGAATATGACCGATCTGCGTGTCTTTTACCAGGTCGCCAAGCGCTCCAGTTTTGTCAGTGCCGCAACCGACCTGGGAATCTCTCCTGCATATGTCACCAAGCGCATCGCCAATCTGGAAAAGGCCTTGGGCTGCACCTTGTTTCACCGCACAACCCGACGCGTGTTGATCAGTGATGCCGGGGAAACTGCTTACACCTGGGCTCGCAAAGTGCTTGACGCTGCCGAAGAGTTGAACCAGAGCGTGCTTGGTGCCAAGACTTTACCGAAGGGGTCGCTGCGCATCAGCACCAGCCTACGCCTTGGACGAAACCATCTCGCCCCGATCTTGGCCGACTTGGGCCGCAAGTACCCCGATCTGGAAATTTGGCTGGAGGTGATGGACCGCCGGGTGGACTTGCTCGGCGAAGGATTTGATATTGACGTGCGTATGGGGGAGGTCCATGAACCGCATTTGATTGCACATCATGTCGTCGAAAACGCCCGAGTGCTGTGCGCTGCACCTGCTTATCTGGCCCAACGCGGTCACCCCAAGACCTTGGCAGATTTAACGGCTCACGATTGCCTGATGTACCGTGAGCGCCACCAAACCTTCGGTGTTTGGCGCATGCAAGGCCCCAATGGGCCTGAGACGGTCAAAGTTACCGGCGTGATGGGCTCAAATCAAAGCGATATCGTGCATCAGTGGGCACTGGCGGGTTTGGGCATCATTCCGTTGGCGAGTTGGGACGTGGCCGGATTGCTTCGCGAGGGAGTGCTAGAGCGGGTACTGCCGCAGTACCACCAGAGTGCGGATGTGTGGGCGGTGACTGCGGCACGGTTGGATCAGTCGGTCAAGCTGCGTCTGTGCACACAGTTGTTGATCAGCCAACTGCAGTCAGGTCCGAATGCGCTCGATACGTCGGTACGCTGAACACTTACCACGCCGACGATGTTGCAAGGACTGCATTGAAATCAAGCCGGTTGGCCTGGAGTTAGCTGGTACTAGCGCGTTTGGCCCGCTCGCAAGCCAGCAGAATGCGCTCCGGCGTTGCCGGGGCCACCAGGTCAACGCGCACGCTGTGTTGGGCTGAAGCGCTGACGGCATCGCGCAAGGCGAAGAAGGCCGATAACGACAACATCAGCGGGGGCTCTCCCGTGGCTTTGGTGCGATGAGGGGTAGGCTTGATGTTTCGTCCGTCAAAGAGGCTGACTTTGAAGTGTTCAGGTACATCGCCCGCCACCGGAATCTTGTAGGTGCTGGGGCCGTGCGTGAGCAATTTGCCCTGCGCGTCCCAAATGCATTCTTCCATCGTCAGCCAGCCCAAGCCCTGAATGTAGCCACCTTCGACCTGACCCTTGTCGATTGCGGGATTGATGCTCTGGCCCACATCGTGAACGATGTCAACGGCTTTTAGCCACCACTCGCCGCTGCGGGTGTCTATTTCTACCTCACTGACGGCAGCGCCGTAGCAGTAGTAGTAGAAAGCTCGACCTTGCAAGGTGTTGAAATCGTATTGAATATCGGGTGTCATGTAAAAGCCGGTCACGCTCAACCTGACCCGGTCCAGCCAGGCCTGTTTGACAAGAGTTTTCCAAGGTACTGATTTTTGAATGCCATTTATGCCTGCAGCACCCGTCACACGGGCGTAGCCAGCTACAAACTCAATAGCATCATCAGGGCATGACAGCAGCCGTGCCGCCACTGGCAAGAGTCTGGCGCGGAGTTGATCGCAGGCGTTGTTGATGGCGGCACCGTTGATGTCTGCACCGCTTGAGGCTGAGGTGGCACTGGCGTTGGGTACTTTTTGGGTGTCGGTGCTGGTGACGCGCACCAAACTCACGCTGATGCCTAGGCCGTCGGCGGCCACCTGGGCCATCTTGGTGTTCAGGCCCTGGCCCATCTCAGTGCCGCCATGGTTTACGCTGACCGAGCCATCCTGGAAAATATTGATCAGCGCGCCGCCTTGGTTGAGCATGGTTGCGGTGAACGAAATGCCAAATTTGAGGGGTACCAGTGCCAGCCCGCGCTTGCGGTATTTGCTACGTTTATTGTAGCATTCAACACTTGTGCGACGGGCACTGTAATCAGATTGAGTTGCTACCTGATCAATGACTTTGTCACCCACCCAATCCTCGATCGTCTGTCCATATTGGGTGATCATGGAATTTCGGTCGCCCGAGACGGCTGGGTCGCGGTATAGGTTGACGCGGCGCACTTCCAGCGGATCTTTATCCAGCTTGTGGGCGATTTCCTCAATCACTGTTTCAATGCCAAACATGCCTTGCGGGCCGCCAAAACCTCGAAAAGCGGTGGCGCTTTGCATGTTGGTTTTGCAGCGATGGCTGATGATCTTGAGCTGGGGCAGGTAGTAGCAGTTGTCAATGTGCAGCACCGCGCGGTCGTTCACCGGGCCTGAGTAGTCAGTGCTGTAACCGCAGCGCGAGGCCAGCACTACATCAATGCCCAGAATTCGACCGGAGTCGTCGAAGCCGCAGTCGTAGTCGATCCGAAAGTCATGCCGCTTGCCGGTGATCATCATGTCGACATCGCGGTTGACGCGCAGTTTCACCGGGCGCTGCAGCTTGAAGGCCGCCAGCGCTGCGCTTTGCGAGAAGATGCTGG
>CAIYNH010000297.1 GCA_903927495.1 uncultured beta proteobacterium | reverse complement strand
GACATTGTGGTGACCAATGCCGGTGGACCGCCTACCGGCAATTTCCGCGACTGGAGCCGCCAAGACTGGATCAATGCAGTCGATGCCAACATGCTCACCCCCATTGAACTGATTAAAGCAAGCGTCGATGGTATGGCAGCACGCGGTTTTGGGCGCATTGTGAATATCACCTCCAGCGCGGTCAAAGCGCCCATCGATATCCTGGGGCTTTCCAATGGTGCCCGCAGCGGGCTGACTGGTTTTGTCGCCGGGGTTTCACGCAGTCCGCTGGCAGCGCAGGGGGTGACCTTCAACAACTTGCTACCTGGCGCGTTTGATACCGACCGCTTGCAAGCGGTGCTGCAAGGTACAGCCATTAAGACTGCGCAGCCCATCGAGGCAGTAGCGGCGGCGCGGCGCAACACTGTTCCGGCCAAGCGCTTTGGCAATATTGATGAATTCGGGGCGATCTGTGCCTTTTTGTGCAGTCAGCAAGCGGGCTACATCAACGGGCAAAACGTGTTGGCTGACGGTGGTGCCTATCCGGGCACCTTTTGAGACCGGCACCTGCCGGGTTCATCGCCATCCGTTCAAATTCAAGTCAATCAGCTTCCCGGTTCAACATGCTTTGCATTAGAAAAAGTTTTCTTAATCTCATGATCGCCTTTCTGACGGGTGTCGCACCTGCTATCACATCGGCTGGTACCGCAAGTGGCGAGGTGCCACCTGGGGGTGGAACCTATGTGCTGGGCGATTCCATTGCTTATGGTCTCTCTGTGGATGGACTCCAGGCCAAACTCCAGACCCAACTGGGTGGCCCCGCACGCATCAGTTTTGACGGAGGCCGCTCCATCACCACCCCTGGCAACCAGATCAAGAAAAGTGCCTTGCAAAGCGTGATCGACGATCAGGCTTTTATAACCAAGGCCAGCACAATCATCATTGAGTTGGGTATGAACCAGCAAGAGGCATCTTTTGCGAGCAGTCAACAGCAGTTAATGCAGCAATTGAAAGAGTTGGCACCGCAAGCCAGGTACTTCTGGGTTGACATTGGTGCCACGATTGCCGCGCAGGCACCGGGCTGGAGTGAACGTAACAAAATTATCTATAACAATGCTGCCAGCTTGGGCTACCGGGTAATCAGTCGCTATAAGTCGATCTTTGGAGCTGAGGCAGATCCTTTTCAAATCAAACCTGGGCAAAACTTTCCTGGCTGGAACACCGAAGCCGGCTATGGCGGGCCAGGTAATATTCATGGTTTTGATGCCGAATTGTCAAAAGCCATTCTCGATGCCCTGAAGGTTGCAAAAACCTGCGACAAAAAGCCCGCCTTGACCACCTACCTGCTTGGCGATTCCATTGCCTATGGTTTGAGCAAAGATAAATTGGATGGCAAATTGAAGTCTCAGTTGGGTGGCATCGCCAAAATCAGCTTTGATGCGGGCCGTTCCATCACCTCGCCAGGCTTGCAGATCAACAAGAGCGCTTTCGAAAGCGTTGAAATTGACCGTGATTTCATCGCTCAGTCGGATGTCATCATCATTGCGCTGGGCACCAATCAGATTGAAGCCTCGTTTGCCGATAGCCAGCGTCTGCTGCTGCAAAAGCTCAAAAGCATTGCCCCCCGTGCCAAATACTATTGGATCGACATTGGTGCCACCATTGCCACCCAGGCTGCCGGGTGGAGTGCCCGTAACAAGACCATTTACGACAGCGCTGAACAACTGGGCTACAGCGTCATCAGCCGTTACAAGGCCATTTTTGGCAACGCAGTCGATCCGCTACACATTGTTCCCGGACTGAATTTTCCGGGTGAAACCAACGAGCCAGGCTTCAATGGTCCCGGCAACGTTCATGGTCAATACGCTAGTTTGTCACGCGCTATTCTGGCCGCCTTGCCCGGTGCCGAATGCGTTTCAGCGAAGTAGCTGGGAACCTCAATTTTTCAACACAGGAGTTTTTCAATGGTTCAATTTCAGTTTCGTCAACTGGTGCGCGGTGTGGCCAAGGCTCTGGCCGTCGGCGCGCTGCTCGCCTCTGGTCTGGTACAGGCGCAAACCGGTCCAATCAAGTTGATGGTGGGTTTTCCTGCTGGGGGTGGTACTGATGCCATAGCCCGCATTCTGGCGGACAAGCTAAAGGACTCCTTGGGTGTTTCGGTGCTGGTAGACAACAAGGCCGGAGCCGGTGGTCAAATTGCCGCGCAAACCCTGAAAGTCGCTCCGCCTGACGGCAATACCCTGTTTTTGTCGCACGACCATACCATCTCGATCCTGCCATTGGTGGTGAAGAATCCGGGTTTTGATTCGGCTCATGATTTTGTACCGGTAGCGGGTTTTGCCACGTTTGTCAACGGGCTGGCCGTCTCGGGCGGTACCCCCGCAAAGTCAATGGCTGAGTACGTCGCCTGGGTGCAAAATCAGGGTGCCGGCAAGGGCACAGTTGGCGTTCCCGCCCCCGCTTCAGTCCCTGAATTTCTGGTCACGGTGATTGGTCAAAAATACAAACTTGACCTGCAAGCAGCACCCTATCGGGGCAGCGCGCCCATGATGGCCGACATGCTGGGCAACCAGATCAATGCCGGGGTTGGCTCAGTGCCAGATTTCATCGAGAACCAGAAAGCCGGCAAGATTCGCATGGTGGCGGTGCTCGGCGGGGCTCGTCAGGCGGCGCTGCCTGACGTACCCACTTTCAGCGAACTGGGTCTGACAGGTTTTGAAGATGTGCCGTATTACGGTATTTTTGCCCCCAAAGGTACACCGCAGGCGGTCATCGACAAATTGTCTGCAGCCGTAGCGAAAGTCATTGCCATGCCTGACGTGCATGAGCGCTTGACGGCCATGGGCTTGACGGTTGGCTATATGACCCCGGCACAACTGGCGGCCCGAGAAAAAGCTTATACCCAGATTTGGACACGCATCATCAAGGACAGCGGCTTCACGGCACAGTAGCGCAGTCTTTTAGCGTCGCGACGACACCGCAATTCCGCCCACAATCAGGGCAAAAGCCAAGGCGTGGTAGAGGTGCGGGGTTTCACCCAAAAATGCACTTGACAGCACTGCGGTAAATAGCGGTGTCAGATTGACAAAAAAGCCTGCAATTGACGGGCCGGCGCGGGCCACCCCGGCACCGTAGGCCCGATAAGCAATGAGTGCAGGCCCGGTGGCAATAAACAACAGCGCCACGACCAGCGGCCAACTCCATTCCAGATGCCCCAGCCCCATCGACCACTCGGCTCCGGCGAACAGTGCTGACCAAACCAGTCCAAGGGCAATTTGAGCCAGTAAAAACGCCGACCAATCACGCCGGATGTCGGGCGGTTCGGTGGTCGGGTGGGCCAGCATCCAGCTGTAATATGCCCAGGCTGCGGAGGCTAGCAAAATGTAAATGTCCCCGGCCACCAGTCGTACTTGCAAGAGCACTTCGAGTTCGCCCCGGCTCAGCACCAGCAGCACCCCGCAAATCGACATGCCCGCGCCCAGCCATTGTTTTATCGATATGCGCATACCAAAAAATACACGTCCAATCAGTAGCATCCAAACCGGCGTGATCGAGCCTACCAAGGTCACGTTGATGGGGGTGGAGGTGTTGAGCGCCAAGTACAGAAGGGCGTTGTATCCACCAATACTGAGCAGACTAAGCCAAGCGAAACGTCGCCAGCACTGCCACAGCGGGCTGCTGCGGCGCAGTACCGGGGCGGCCAGCGGCAGCAGCAGGGCAAACGCAATACTCCAGCGCAACAGATTGAGCGTAATCGGCGAGACCATACCGGTCACCAAACGTCCGACCACCGCATTGCCGGCCCACAGCAACGGTGGTACGGTGAGCAAGAGGGCGGCGGGTAGGGTAAGTTTGCGATGCATGGGCTGACTGTAGCAAGTCCTGCCGCGAACTTTTGATGCCCTTGCGACGCCACCTGGCATGATTTCATGGCAAGATTCACCGACCTAAGATTAACCAGGAGACATTCAACATGACAGCACACCCATCTCGCGCCATTTGCATTCACCAAAACGGCGGGCCAGAGCAACTCAAGTTGGTCAACGTAGCAGTGGGTGAGCCCGGAGCGGGCGAAATTCGCATCCGTCACCATGCAGTTGGCCTGAATTTCATTGACGTTTATCAGCGCAGCGGTCTGTACACCTTGCCCATGCCCTTGCAACTGGGGATGGAGGCCGCAGGCGTTGTGGAGGCGGTGGGCGAGGGTGTTACGCACCTGCAAGCAGGTGACCGTGCCGCCTATGCCAGCCAG
>CAIYNH010000296.1 GCA_903927495.1 uncultured beta proteobacterium | reverse complement strand
GGCATCATCATGGCTGGTGTGATTTGGATGTTGGCCACTTCATGCGCGTTGGCCGGTGTGATGACCCGAGATCAATTGGCTGTGGCCTTCCCGGCTCCTTACATCATTGGTGAAAAAGATGCACAGATGCCAGTCTGGCCGATCTTTGAACCAAACTTCCAGCAACAGGCCAGCGCCAATCAGTTGGTTGGCTATGTTTTCGAGTCGATTGATCTTGCACCCGTTCCAGGGTTTTCCGGGGTACCCGTCAATCTGCTGATTGCCATGGATCAGCGCGGGAATTTTCTCGATGTAAGCGTACTTTCGCAGCATGAACCGGTATTTGTTGGTGGCCTGGGTGAGGGGCCGATGCATGCTTTCGTCAGCCAGTACAAGGGGCTTTCACTCAAACAGAACATCAAGATATTGGTCGGACCACACGGGGCCCGAAATGTATCGACACAGGCAGCCGAACTCGATGGCGTTACAAGAGCAACGGCATCGTTGCACATCATTAACCAAAGTATTCTTTCCTCGGCGCTCAAAGTGGCGCGCAAAAAACTCGGGTTTTCAGAAGGTCGTGATCCTGATTTGATTGCGCGCATCAAACGCGATCCAGTGGAATCCTTGACGGTCAACGGTATGCTCGATTCAGGTCTGATCAAGCATCTGGTGCTTAGCAACGCTGATGTTGAAAAGAAATTTTCTGCAAGCAACGCCAGCAACATGGACAGCGAAGCCCTGGCCCATCCACAAGATCCGTTCATTGATCTGTACCTGGCCTATGTTTCAGTCCCGAGCATCGGGCGTAACCTGTTGAGTGAGGCTTCCTGGAACAAACTTCAGAGCAGACTAGAGCCCGACGATCATGCTTTTCTGGTGATGTCCAAGGGGCGCTACAGCCTGACCGGCGATGACTTCCTGCGCGGCAGTGCGCCCGATCGAATTGTGCTCAAACAGGATCAGTTGCCAATTGAAATGCGCGACCTGAATCTGGAACTGACACTCAAAGAAGAACTTGCCGTGGGCCTGGATCGGGAGTCTCTGACCGCCTTTAGGATCATTGGCCGCTCCGGACTAGATCCTTCACGCCCGCTCGATTTTGTGCTTCCAGTGACACGTTTGAAGGGAATGATTTTTCCGGAGAGGATCATCCAGGATTTTTATCTCAGTCTGACGCTACCCGAGCGCTTCTATACAGTTCCAGAAAGCGACAACAAATCGTGGCAGGGTAGTTGGCGTGAGCGCCGCAGCGAAATCATCATTCTGATGCTCGGTTTGGCAATTCTTTCCATTGCATTGACTTTGCAAAAGAGACTGGTCGATCAGCAACGCAGATTTAATCTGTTCAGAAATGCTTTTTTGCTGTTCACCCTATTTTTCATTGGCTGGTATGCGCAGGGTCAACTCTCGATCGTCAACCTCACCAGCGTCTGGCAAGCACTGATTGCCGGACGCAGTCTGAGCTTTTATCTTTACGATCCCATGACCCTGACCCTAACCCTGTTTACCGGTATCTCGTTGGTATTCTGGGGGCGCGGAACCTTTTGCGGCTGGTTATGCCCTTTCGGTGCGCTTCAGGAATTCTTAGCCAAACTGGGCCGAATGCTGAAAATTCGACCCATCAGGCTCAAGTCTCAAATCGACAGTCGCCTGAAGTTGATCAAGTACCTACTGTTGGCCGGAATTCTACTCAGCGCAACCACGTCATCCAACATCACGGATGTTGCCGTTGAGGTTGAACCATTCAAGACCGCCATCACTCTCAATTTCATACGTTCCTGGCCCTTTGTTGTCTATGCACTGGGCTTGCTGGTTGCCAACATGATTGTGTACAAATTTTTCTGCCGCGTGCTGTGCCCGTTGGGTGCTGGCCTGGCACTGTTGGGGCACCTGCGAATACTCAATTGGATTCCACGTCGTAGCGAGTGTGCAAACCCGTGCCAAACTTGCAATCATCGGTGCGAGTACCAGGCGATCACGTTTTCCGGAAAAATTCAATACAGTGAATGCTTTCAGTGTATGGATTGCGTCGTCATCTACGCCAGCGATGAAAAATGCGCGCCGCTCATGATGGCCAAGAAACGCGCCAAAGTCATCCCGATCAATGCTGCAAGCACGAAATAAAGGAATTGCGATGCGACGACGTAAATTACTTTCGGCTTCCATCGGTTTGGGCGCGTTGGCTGGACTGGCCAAACTGACGGATCAGTCTGACCGTGAGGTGCTAGCCGGTTTAGCCATGCACACCGAATCCGATCTTGCTTTCGGGACGACGGTGACGATCAAAGTGCTGCATAACGATGGTCGGTTGGCCCGGGTTGCGATTCAGGATGCCTTGCAGCGAGTCCGAGAAGTCGATAGTCTGATGAGCCTAAAGCAAGTAAACAGCCAGGTTTTTCAACTCAATCAACGAGGTGTTGTGGAAGGGCCCAATGCCCATCTGCTGCATGTACTGGCGTTCGCGCAGCAGTTGTCTTTGCTGACTTCAGGTGCCTTCGACATCACGGTGCAGTCCTTGTGGCGAGTTTTTAGCCTGGCAAGTGCGAAAGGTGAGTTACCTGCTCCAACTGACATTGCTGCGGCCAAGGACCTCGTAAACTGGCGAAGTCTCGAGTATGGGCCGCAACAAGCGCGATTGCTAACTCCGGGCATGGCCATCACGCTCAACGGGGTGGCACAAGGCTACGCAGTTGATCTGGCGCTTCAAGCTTTGCGCAATCACGGTGTGCGTCATGCCCTGCTCGACACCGGAGAGTACGGGTCAATCGGCAACAAGTCACTTGATCAACCGTGGCTCTTGGGCGTTGGCCACCCTAGACGGCTCGATGGCTTGGCAGCGACCCTGAAAATGGATGGCCGCAAAGTCGCCACCTCCGGCGACTATGCAACGTTTTTCAGTCCAGACTTCGTTCATCATCATATTTTTGATCCTGTCAGCGGCGATTCACCTCTTGAACTGGCAAGTGCCACGGTGGTCGCACCCACGGGTATCCTGGCGGATGGACTTTCCACAGCCTTCATGGTCATGGGAGCTGACAAAGCCTTGGCACTTGCCGCCCAAATGCACGATGTGGATGCATTGCTGATCAACAAGAACGGTTCAACACGGAAGACAGCTCATTTCCCGGAACTGCATACATGAGAATGATCGGCTGCTGTGCCTTGGTCGGGTATAGACTCTATGGCAACTGAGGATAGAGTGTGACTCTGAACGTGACTTCAATCTGTAAATCGTTTGGCCGCCGCAAAGCACTGGATGAGGTCAGCATGCGCGTTGACGCTGGTGAATTTGTGGTGTTACTGGGCCCGAACGGTGCTGGTAAAACCACGCTGTTTCAAATACTTTCTGGACTTTTTATTGCAGACCGAGGGTATGCCATGATTGGTGAAGCGGACATTGGAAAGAACCCGATTGCGGCCTTGGCTCAATTGGGGATTGTGTTCCAACAGCCAGCCTTGGATCTGGATTTGAGCATCAGTGCCAATTTACAGTTTCAAGCCGACTTGCACGGAATTCCAAGAATTGAAGCCAAGCAGCGCATCGCCTCTTGCCTGACCCGATTCGGACTGACTGAACGCGCCCATGATGCAGCCCGGGCATTGTCCGGCGGCAATCGACGCAAGGTTGAATTGGCGCGTGCCTTGATGACACGACCCAAACTGTTGCTGATGGATGAAGCGACTGTTGGCATCGACCCGGCTTCACGCATGCAGATCATTGCTGATGTCAAAGCCCTGTGCAAAGAGGAAAACATGGCGGTTCTGTGGGCCACACACCTGGTCGATGAAGCCGACGGTGCAGATCGCATCATCGTGATGGCCAAGGGCCGTGTGCAATTCGAAGGACGGTCGGCACAATTGATGGCCAGCCAGCAATGCACAAGCTTGACAGATGCCTTTTTACGCCTTACCCACGAAAACCAACTGGAACGTTAATTCATGACCATCAACAATCAAAAACACTTTAGCGTCTGTGCGATCGCTCTTACGACAAGCCTGTGCTTGGGTTTGTCGACAACAGCTTCGGCCAAGCTGACTGGCGATGTCTTTATCTCCAGTGAAAAAGACAATGTGATCACGGTACTTGATGGCAAGACCCAAAAGCAGCAGGCACTGATCAAGGCTTGCAAACGTCCGCGCCATATGCAACTGACGCAAGATCGCCTGCGCCTGATCGCGGTCTGTGGTGACGATGGCAACGCCATCGTGATCGATATTGCGAGCAAGAAAGTCATCGACAAGATCAAACTACAGGAGGGTGTCGAAATATTCGATCTGTCTCCAGATGGCAAGAAACTCTATTTTTCCAACGAAGATTCGGCTTCCATCATCGGCGTCGATCTGGTCAGCAAAAAAGTTATCACCCAGATCAAGGTTGGGGAAGAACCCGAAGGGGTGCTACTCACGCCGGACGGTAAGACGCTTTATGCAACCTCGGAAGTCGCCAGCATGGTGCATGTGATTGATCTTGGCAGCGGCAAAATCATCAAAAATATCGAAGTCGGTAAGCGTCCACGCCGTCTGGCGCTGACGACTGACGGCAAGGAGTTGTGGGTCACTAACGAACTCGGCGCCTCGGTAAGCATCATCCGCACTACCGACAACACGGTTGCCGAAACCCTGAAATTCGAAGCCAAAGGCTTTCGTGTTGACGAGATCACTCCGGTTGGCATCACCCTCTCGGTTGACGGCAAAACCGCCTTCGTCGCCTTGGGTCGAGCCAACCATGTCGCAGTGGTCGATGTGGCAAGCCGCAAGGTGCGCAATCTGATCTTGGTTGGCAAGCGGGCCTGGGGTCTGGCGGTGTCGCGCGACAACGCAACCTTGTATGTTGCCAACGGCATGTCGGATGATGTCTCTGTGGTCGATGTTGCGAGCGGTCGGGCGCTGAAGACAGTCAAAGCCGGACGCGTCCCGCACAGCGTGGTGATTGATGACTAAGCTTTGCAAGCCGCTGTTGCTTTGCACCCTGCTGCTGGCCACCAGTTTTGCATCGGCTGCGCGTGATCTGACGATCGGTGTTGTCTACGCGCCAGAGGACACACGTTATGAGTCGAAACGGCTGGAAAAGAGTTATCCCGGCCAGGCGCTAGGCCGACCTCGCGCCGGTGCTGAAGTCGCCTTGGCGGAATCGAGCTTTCAACTGTCCAGCGCTTCCTTGAAGATTACCTTGCAGGATGTGCCGTTTGACGACGCTGCCACTGCGCGCACTCAGATCCTGGCTATGTCGCAAAAGGGAGTGAGGCATTTTCTACTCGATCTGCCCGGTGCAGACGCGGCAGAACTGAGCAAATCCCTGCAAGCCAGCGAGATTTTGCTGTTCAATGTCTCAGCGCCGGAAGATTTGTTGAGGCGTACCGCCTGCAGTGCGAATTTGTTTCACACACTGCCTGACGAGTCGATGATGGCAGATGCGACAGCGCAATTCCTGACCGCGCACAAATGGACTCGGGTACTTCTACTGAGCAGCGCGGCTGCGTCTGATGCCTCTCGCACGGCGGCGGCACGCCAGGCAATCAAACGTTACGGCATCAAACTTGCGGGCGACAAGATCTTCAAGCTCTCGAATGACCCACGTGAACGCGAACTTGGCAATGTTGCACTGCTGACCGCCGGCAGCGATGCCGATGCGGTCTGGGTGGTCGATACCGATGGCGAATTTGCACGAGATGTACCTTACCGCACCAATCTTCCTCGGCCCGTAGTCGGCAGCGCCGGGTTGGTGGCTGAAGCCTGGCAAACTTCATGGGAGCGCTTTGGTGCGCCACAATTGTCCAGGCGCTTCAAAAAGGCAACTGAGCGGCCAATGGCAGGGGTCGACTGGGCGGCCTGGATCGCGACGAAAGCGATCATTGAGGTTGCCATTAAATCGCCCGATGCCCGCGAACATCGGCGCGCCTTGCGCAGTCCCGACCTGGTACTCGACGGTTTTAAGGGGGTGCGCCTGTCGTTTCGTCCCTGGGACCAGCAGTTGCGCCAGCCCTTGTTTTTGGCTCATGGCGGTATCGGCGGTGGCATTGCCGGCGTGGCACCATTCGACGGTTTTCTGCACCCTAGTAACGTGCTTGATACCTTGGGTGCGGATCAAAAGGAATCGCTTTGCCGTTTGGGCGACAACGCTGTGGGCACCAAGAAATGAAGGCAGCGCACGCCCTGCTGGCTTTGCGCGCAGTTGCTGGACGCGAAATTTACAAGTTCTTGCGTCAGCCTGGGCGGCTGGCCTCATCACTGGTGCGACCGGCCTTGTGGTTGGTCGTGTTTGCGGCCGGATTCCAGAACATATTTGGCGTGGCTATCCTCCCACCCTATGAGACTTACGTCGAGTACCGTGTCTATATGCTGCCTGGTCTTGCGATGATGGTGTGCCTGTTCAACGGCATGCAATCATCCCTGGCCATGGTCTATGACCGCGAAATGGGTGTCATGCGCCTGCTGCTTACGGCGCCATTGCCGCGCGCCTATCTGCTGGCCTGCAAGTTGCTTGGAACGACGTTCTTGTCAGTCCTTCAGGCACTGGCATTCTTCATCCTGGCGATGCTCTTTGGCATCGATCTGAGCTTTGTGCAAATTGCCACCGCTACCCCGGTACTGGCACTTGGTGCTTTGATGCTGTCAGCCTTCGGCCTGATGCTGTCGGTCTACATCAGGCAACTGGAAAATTTTGCCGGCACCATGAATTTCGTTATTTTCCCCATGTTTTTCCTGTCAACTGCCCTTTATCCCTTGTGGAAGATGGAGGAATCTGGCGCGAAATGGATTTTCCTGCTGACGCGGGTCAATCCATTTACTCATGCCATTGAGGCATTGCGTTTTGGTTTGTATGGTCAGATCGAGCCCATCTCACTGGGGGTGGTCGCAATCTGCAGCGTTGTTTTTTACCTTGTGGCCGCAGCCGGCTATGACCCACAGCGCGGCTTGATCAAGTCTGCCTGACCCGCATCCTCTGACATCTTTTCAGGAACAGCGCCATGCTCACTTCTTTCCTACTTCGCGTCCTGTGCGCACTGCTGTTATTGCTACCACTGAGCGGGCAGAGTGCAAGCGACAAAGCTTTGACCGTGCTGCGCGTGGGTGTGCTTGAATTTGGTACCGTCAATTGGGAATTGGAACTGATTCAAAGTCGTGATCTGGCGAAGAAGCGCGGCATTGATTTGAAGATCGTTGCGTTGGCATCCGGCGATGCATCCACCATTGCCCTGCAAGGAGGTGCGGTGGACATCGTCGTAACCGACTGGATATGGGTTAGCCGACAACGCGCCGAGTCCAATCTGTATACATTTGTGCCATTCTCAAACGCTGTGGGCGCGGTCATGGTCAAGTCAGACAGTGGTATCCGGCAAGTGGCCGATCTGAAAGATAAGAAGTTCGGTGTTGCTGGTGGCCCCTCGGACAAAACCTGGCTTCTACTGCGCGCTTATGCCCAACGCAAGCTCGGTGTCGATCTGACCCAGTTCACGCAGCCCACCTATGCGGCACCACCCTTGCTCAATGAATTGGTGTTGCGCGGGCAGGTAGACGCTGCGCTTAACCACTGGAATTACGCCGCTCGACTGGAAGTACTGGGAATGCACGCCTTGATTGATGTGCCTCAAATTCTCAAGGGGCTCGGTATTGACAAGCCGATTCCCTTGCTCGGTTGGGTGTTCCGAGAAGATTGGGCAGCTGCAAACAGCACAGCGGTGAAGAATTTCCTGGCGGCCTCTTATGAGGCTAAATCGATTCTGGCCACTACCGATGCTCCCTGGGATCTGCTGCGCCCAAAAATGCGAGCTGAAAACGATGCTGTGTTCAACGCGCTGCGCGCGAATTTTCGCGCCGGAATTCCGAGCTGCACTGAGCCCGACAGCATGACCACAGTGGCTACCACCTTCAAGATCCTGGCGGATACGGGTGGCGAGAAATTAGTCGGCAAGTCAAAGACCTTGAGCGCTGGTACTTTCTGGCCCGCTTACACACTGCCTGCATGCAAAACGTCCTGAAATTTGGTACTATTTTTGCGCAAGGTCGCTGGGCTCGCATCCTTCCAGCCTTGCTGATGCTTTGCGCTTGGCAGATACTGGCCCTCTTATTGCAAAGCAAAACCCTGCCGCCGCCCAGTGCCGTACTTGCTATTTTGTGGCAAGAACTGTACACGGGGGATTTGCTTTTTCATTTGGGCATGACCCTGCTTCGGGTCGCGATCAGCTTTGGTGCGGCCATGCTTATCGGTGTCGCCCTGGGTATCCTGATGGGTAGTTCCAGCAGTTGGGATCGGCTGCTCGATACG
>CAIYNH010000295.1 GCA_903927495.1 uncultured beta proteobacterium | reverse complement strand
GAATGAGCCTTGACAGCTACACCGCAAATAAGTATGAAGCTGCCGTCAAAACTTTGCTGGCATCCGGTGTCAATGTGGTGAGCTTGAATCCAGCCTTTTTGGGCAGTCCTCACCGCAGTAGTGACACACCGTTATTTCTCCGTTTGGATACGCATTGGTCTCACATGGGTGCAATGTTGGCTGCAGAAGTCATTAAGTCCGAATTCGAGAAAAATGGCATACTCAAAGCTGCATTCGCAAATACTACTGAAGAAAAATACAGCTTGACCTGGGCCACCAACAAGATCAGTGTTCGAACGCGTGATCTGGTCAAACTGTTACCCAAGGGCTCTCCAGTTTATCCAGCTGAACAGGTGTTGCAATTCAAGGTGGCCCGACTGGCGGAATCGAAAGCTGGACTCTTGAATGGAACCGACAACACCGCCATCACAGCGATAGGAAGCAGCTATACCAATAAAAATACAGGATATCCAGATGCTTTGCGTTTTGTATTACAGCGCAACCTCCTTGATATCTCCATTCCGGTTGATCAAGGTCCATGGGTAGGTATGGAAGCATACCTTAGAGATGATTCGTTTAAAACAAATCCACCTAAAATAATTATCTGGGAAATCCCGGAGCGCGAGTTAAGATCGCCGCCAAATTATAAGTTTAGAGATTCAAGATATATTATAGAAAATAATGAGTGGTTAACAAAAATTTCTTCGTTATTGCAATAAAAAGTTCACCAAGCCCAAATAATAAATAATGATTCAAGAGGCAAAAATCATGAAGTCTAAGAAAATAATAAAAAAATTTATTTTTACTCTTGCTTTTGGTTTCTTATATATTTCACCAACACCAGCAGTGGAGCCACCAGCTGGTATTGTTGGAAAAAATGAATGGCTATTTTATCGCTATGAACTTAGTGATTCCAGTCATAGTGCTCAGACTCAAAAATCTCTGGAGTTGATCAAGGATTTTCAAAAAGTATTAACTGCAAGTGGTATCCGTTTGGTAGTGGCTATGGTACCCATTAAAATGCGTATCTATTCGGAGTATTTGCCAGATGAAGTCAAAATGAATGACTTTCTGACAGGAAACTACGCACGCATGCTTGAATTTTTCAGGGCAAATGGTGTCTTGGCTGTTGACTTAAATACGGCACTGCTGACCGACGTTAACCGCAGCAGCGACTCCCCCCTGTTCTTTCGTCTGGATTCACATTGGACACCTTCTGGGGCTATGGCCGCGGCCAAAGCGATCAAGGCTGGAATAGATGCCGATGCAGATTCAAAAAAAATAGTCGATGCGTTACCCGTTGTGAGCTACAGCATCAAGATTGCGAATCGAAAACGAGCTTCCAGAGGACGCGATCTGGTAGATGCATTACCCGCCAATTCACCCGCCTTTGCGCTCGAGTATGTCACTCAAGTTAATGTCACTCGAGTTCAGCCTAGCAATTCGGATCTGCTAGGAAACCAAGCCCCGCCCGATATTGCACTGTTGGGTAGCAGTTATTCTCGTGACTGGACTGGCTTCCCCGAGGCCTTGAGGTTTGTTCTTGAAAGGGACGTGGCCAGTGTCGCTTTTGGTGCTGATCAAGGATCGTGGGTTGGCATGGAAAGTTACCTGCGAGACGATGCATTTCAAACCAAACGCCCGAAGTTGTTAATTTGGGAAATGCCGGAGCGGGACATGAAGGCTCCGCCTGATTACAAATATCGTGATGCCAGGTATGTGATGGACAACGCAGATTGGCTTCGCCGGGTCGCTACTCTGATTCAAAGCGCCGCCAAGCGGCATCCGTAGCTGACCTCGCCTGAGCCCACATAGCTACACCCCATGCTGGAATCGCAAGCGGCGCACTTTTTCCAGATTCACCTTGATGTTGATCTTCTCGGCACCTACAGGTTGGCGAACTGCCAAAATGGTATTGGTGGTGTCTCGGTAGATGTATTTGCTCAGGGGCATGCCGTTGGCATTGACAATGCTGGCGACGTGGGGCGTGTTGGCACGCTGCCCGCGCGCGATCACCACGGCCGTTTCACCATTGCTCAGCTTCACATAAGTGCCGGGAGGGTAGAAGCCCAGTACCGCAGCCATGGCCGGGCCCAAAGTGGCCGTAGTCTGGGTGTTTGCCATTACCAATGATTTGGCTGCACCCAGGGCCGACATGGCCGGGCGACTTTTTCTCGGTGCCATTTTTGCAATCAGGCTGTCAGCCAGACTAAGCAAGTGTAATTCTGTGAGTTTGTCGTCATGACTGCCCGAAGCGTCGGGAGCGTGATGCCAATGAACCAGATCGAGCATGTCCTGGTCCTGCACGCCAAAGCCACGCAGTATGTCAGCACTGTTGGGCGCATGCGAATCAATTAACTGGCGTTGCGCCAAGCTGGGAGGCGTAAGTTGGCGTGCCAAACTGTCTTGCGGACGCGCCATGCCAATATTCATCACCAAAGCAGAGCGCAACAGCATCTCGGGTGCCAGCGAAAGTTTTATTGCAGTGAGAGCGCTCACCGCACCAACCAACAGCGCATGGGTGGCGCAATAGCCCAGGCTCAGGTCAGGCAATGCCTGGAACAGTACGAACAAGCATTCGTCAGGGTTGCGCATCAGTTGCGTCAGGGCCTTTTGTTCAATCGCTTCAAGTCTGGGCAAGGGCGTGGTAGCTTGTGCCCCTTGGTACAGCAGTCCACGCAAGATCTCCTGCAGGTCCAGCCAACCGCCATCAATGTCTCGACTTTCAAGGTAATCGGTGTCAAGAATTTCTCCGGGCATCGGGATCTGAGCGATCAGCGTCATGTCAGCACCATCACGTCGCAGGGTGCGCAGTAAACGCTCAAGGCTTTTTTGCCAAGCCTGGGCATCGGATTCTGTCATGCAGGCCAGATGTGCAGCCAGCATGCTGCGGTGCTGTTCTGATTGAAGTACCTGACCCCGGCGCATCAGCAGACGACCGTCAGGTGCCCAGACATCCACCGGCAATGGTTTGCCAACTTGCAAGCGCTGTAACGGAACAGGCAGGTAGTTGCGCATCAGTCCATTACCTGTGCGGGTACCCGCGCGGCCAAAGCACACATCAGCTCGTAGCCGAGCGTATTGGCAGCGTGTGCCACCTCATCGATGCCAAGCACCGCGCCAGTGCTGGCGCGGCCCCAGAGCGTGACTTCACTGCCAATGCCGACCGGTAAACGTTGGTTGGCAAGCGGGCTTAGGTCCACCATGATCATGTCCATGCTGACGCGGCCAATCAAACGAGTGCGCACGCCTGCGACCAACACCGGCGTACCGGTGGGGCAAACACGTGGGTAGCCGTCAGCGTAGCCGCAGGCGACGACACCTATCTGGATCGCTTGTTCGGCCGTAAACTTAGAGCCATATCCAACGAAATCGCCCGCTGGCAAAGCTTGAGTAGCTATTATTTTTGAAGCAAGCGTCATCGCTGGCAACAGCTCCCAGTCTGCCGCGTTATGTTCAGGGTAATCCGGCGCGCTACCGTACAGGCTGATACCAGGTCGAATCCAGTCTGAGGCGGACACGGCGTTGACGTGGCGTAAGGTGGCTGCGCTGTTGCAGATTGAGCGCTCGCCAGGCAAATCGCGAGTGATTTCATCAAATACCGCCGTTTGATGGCCAATGCCACGCTGGCCATCGGCATCGCTGAAATGCGTCATGTGCGAGATTTCATCCACTTGAGGCAAAGCGTTGAGTCGCGTCCAGGCACTGCGGTAGCGCTCGGGAGTGAAGCCGAGACGATTCATGCCTGAGTTCATCTTCAGGAAAACTCGGTGTGGCGCGTTGGTTTTATGAGCTGCCAGCATGTCGATCTGCTCATCGCAATGTACCGTGTGCCACAAATCCAGGCGGGAACACCATTCCAGATCGCGCGACTCAAACACACCTTCAAGCAACAAAATCGGCCCACGCCATCCCAAAGTGCGCACGCGCTGGGCCTCATCCAAATCCAGCAAGGCAAAACCATCAGCTCCGCGCAGGCCTTCATACACCCGCTCAATGCCATGTCCGTAAGCATTGGCCTTGACCACGGCCCACACTTTTGCATCGGGAGCGGCTTGCCGATTGCGTGCCAGGTTGTGGCGCAGTGCAGCGGTATGAATAGTGGCGCAGATGGGGCGTGGCATGGCGGTTTGAGGAAAATCGATAAACGTGATTTTGACACTACCGGGCCGTGCTATAAACCGTTACCGTTTGGAGACACATCGAACAACCCGGGGCCTCACTGGATGGGGCACACCAG
The DNA here is from genome assembly GCA_903927495.1 of uncultured beta proteobacterium. Lineage (GTDB taxonomy): Bacteria > Pseudomonadota > Gammaproteobacteria > Burkholderiales > Burkholderiaceae_C > Rhodoferax. The sequence continues at coordinate 1,964 of CAIYNH010000295.1, read as the reverse complement.
TCACACATGAAACGCGGCTTTTTTACCATCATGTCGGCGCAGTTTTTTAGCTCGCTTGCCGACAACGCCTTATTTGTAGCCGCCGTGCAATTGCTGCGCACAAGTCACGCCCCCGAATGGCAGCAGGCTGCTCTGGTGCCCATGTTTGCCCTGTTTTACGTGGTTCTGGCACCTTTTGTGGGCGCTTTTGCCGATTCCATGCCCAAGGGGCGGGTCATGCTGATCAGCAATTTCATCAAGGTGATCGGCTGTTTGCTAATGCTCTTTGGTACACATCCGCTCATGGCCTATGCGGTGGTTGGATTGGGGGCTGCTGCCTATTCGCCAGCCAAATACGGCATTTTGACCGAATTGCTACCGGCTTCGCAGTTGGTCAAGGCCAACGGCTGGATCGAGGGATTGACGATTGCCTCGATCATTTTGGGTGTGTTGTTGGGCGGTCAATTGGTGGGACCGCAACTTGCCCCGATGTTGCTGTCAATTGATTTTCCTTGGGTCGACACTGGAGTCGACACACCGCCCGAGGCAGCCATATCAGTGCTGATTTTTATCTATTTGCTGGCGGCCTGGTTCAATACGCACATTCCTCTGACGCAAGTGCTGATGCGCCCTATGCCGAACCGGTTGCTGTCGTTGCTGCCAGATTTTTGGACTTGCAACGTCAGGCTGTGGCGTGACAAACTGGGTCAGATTTCTTTGGCAGCCACCACGCTGATCTGGGGTGTGGCTGGCAATTTACGTTTTATTGTGCTGGCCTGGGCTGCGGCGGCACTGGGCTATTCGGTCACACAGGCCTCGGCCTTACAGGGCGTGGTTGCTATTGGCATGGCCGTTGGTGCGGTCGTGGCCTCGACCCGCATGCGCCTTGAAGATGGGCCCCGCGTGATCACGCTGGGCATTGGCATGGGGTTACTCATCATTCTGCTGATTTTTATCAGCAACGTCTGGCTTGCTGCGCCTTTCTTGATCATGCTGGGGGCCTTGGGTGGCTTTCTGGTGGTGCCCATGAATGCGCTGCTGCAGCACCGTGGCCACAACCTGATGGGTGCCGGCCGCTCCATTGCGGTGCAAAACTTCAACGAGCAAACCTGCATTTTGGTGCTGGGTGCGGGTTACAGCCTGTTTACCGGCATGGGTTTGCCAACCTTTGGCGCAATAACCGTGTTTGGTGTAGTGATTGCCGGGTTTATGTATGTGATCAAACGCTGGCATGCGCACAATTGTGTCCACCATGCACCTGAAGTGCAGCGCCTGCTGGCGATTGCCCGCAACGACAAGGCGCACGGATAATTTGAACAAGGACACCAATGACCACCGTTTATGACTTTGAAGCACTCTCTATCACCGGCAAATCGGTGCCTTTGAATCAATACCAAGGCAAAGCTTTGCTGATCGTCAACACGGCCAGTGCCTGCGGCTTTACGCCGCAATTTGCCGGACTGGAAGCGCTACATCAAAACTACGGGAAAAAGGGCCTGGTCGTGCTGGGTTTTCCATGCAACCAGTTCGGTGCGCAAGAGGCCGGCAGCAACGGCGAGATTGCTGAGTTTTGTCAGCTTAACTTCGGTGTCACTTTTCCCATGATGGCCAAAATTGATGTCAATGGTGCGCAAGCCACTGCGCTGTACCAGTGGCTTGCCGCTGAAGCCCCGGGGTTGCTGGGCAGCAAATCGATCAAGTGGAATTTCACCAAATTTCTGGTTGGTAAAAACGGTGCCGTACGCAAGCGCTATGCACCAACCGATACACCGGAGAGTCTTGCCAAAGACATTGAAGCCGCGCTAGCTGCTTGAATCACCCCGTTACCATTATGTTTACGGAGCCTATTTAGTTATCAACTTTGGTGCTTCTGAAATTCAGCAGGTGGCTGGTGTTAGGCTGCTGAATTGAAGGCACAACCGGTTGGTTTTAACTGTTGGCAACCGCCACAGCCGCAGTGATTTTGGGGTCGGATCCCGATTCGG
>CAIYNH010000294.1 GCA_903927495.1 uncultured beta proteobacterium | reverse complement strand
GTCGCAGTCAAGCGCGTGGTGGACTACAACGTGAAAGTTCGCGTGAAGTCGGACAACACGGCAGTAGATACCGCCAACGTCAAAATGAGCATGAACCCATTCGACGAAATTGCCATTGAAGAGGCGGTTCGATTGAGAGAGAAAGGCGTGGCCACCGAGATCATTGCGGTCTCATGCGGCATCACCCAATGCCAGGAGACACTGCGCACGGCCATGGCCATTGGCGCAGACCGCGCCATCCTGGTTGAAACCACTGAAGAACTGCAACCGCTGGCTGTGGCCAAACTCCTGAAGGCGTTGGTTGACAAAGAACAACCCGGCCTGATCATTCTGGGTAAACAAGCCATCGACGACGACTGCAACCAGACCGGGCAAATGCTGGCGGCACTGGCTGACCTGCCGCAGGCGGTCTTTGCCAGCAAAGTTGAAGTGCTTGGGGGCAAAGCCACGGTCTCGCGAGAAATCGATGGCGGTCTGGAAACCCTGTGCGTGAGCCTGCCGGCGGTCATCACCGCTGACCTGCGCTTGAACGAACCCCGTTACGTGACCCTGCCCAACATCATGAAAGCCAAGAAAAAGCCGCTTGAAATCCTCAAGCCAGCCGATCTGGGCGTAGATGTCACCCCGCGCATCAAAACCCTCAAAGTCAGCGAGCCCCCCAAACGCAGCGCAGGCATCAAAGTGCCCGATGTGGCCACCCTGGTAGCCAAACTCAAGACCGAAGCGAAGGTGATCTAAATGACCGTACTCGTAATAGCCGAACACGACAACGCCAGCCTCAAGGCGGCCACCCTGAACACCGTCACTGCAGCCCTGCAATGTGCGCCAGACGTGCATGTACTGGTAGCAGGACACAATGCCGGGGCCGCCGCAGCAGCAGCAGCCCAAATCGCCGGAGTAGCCAAAGTTCTGCACATCGAGGCCGACACCTTGGCCCACGGTATTGCTGAAAACATGACGGCCCAAATCCAGGCCATCGCGGCCAACTACAGCCACATCCTGTTTGCGGCAACCGCTTCGGGCAAAAACATTGCACCCCGTGTCGCAGCCAAACTCGATGTGGGCCAGCTCTCCGATGTCACCAAAGTACTCAGCCCTGACACCTATGAGCGCCCGATCTACGCCGGCAACGCCATCGCCACCGTACAAAGCACCGACGCGATCCAGATACTCACTGTACGCACAACAGGTTTTGATGCTGCAGCGCAAGCTGGGCAAGCATCAGCCGCTATAGAGACTGTAGCGGCGGTGACCGTCCCCGGAAACACCAGTTACATCGGCTCCGAGATCGCCAAGAACGACCGGCCCGAGCTGACGGCGGCCAAAATCATTGTCAGTGGCGGGCGGGCACTGGGCTCGCAAGAAAAGTTCAATGAAATCATGACCCCCTTGGCTGACAAACTCGGAGCCGCCATCGGTGCCAGCCGAGCTGCGGTCGATGCGGGCTACGCCGCCAACGACTTGCAGGTGGGTCAGACCGGCAAGATTGTGGCGCCGCAGCTCTACATCGCGGTGGGCATCAGTGGAGCCATACAGCACCTGGCGGGGATGAAAGACTCCAAGGTGATCGTGGCCATCAACAAAGATCCAGAGGCACCCATCTTCAGCGTGGCCGACTATGGCCTCGAGGCTGATTTGTTTGCCGCCGTGCCTCAGTTGACGGCTGCACTTTAATGCCCGCCTGACAGCGTCGTTTACTGCTCAACTCACCCGTCACCACCCGGATCAGCTCTATGTTTGAAATTAACAGTGGCATCGCCGTCATCACACTCAACGCTCCGCCTGTCAATAGCCTGGGTGCCGCACTGCGCCTGCAGATCGTCACTGACATTGAACAAGCCCTTGCCAACCCCGAGGTGAAAGGCATCATCCTGGTCGGCAACGCCAGGGCATTTTCAGCAGGAGCTGATGTCAGCGAATTTGGCACGCCCTTGCAACGCCAGGAGCCCGTACTGGCTGGTGTGCTGACCTGCGTGCAGGCCAGCCCCAAGCCGGTTGTAGCGGCTATCAGCGGTGTCGCACTTGGCGGTGGGCTGGAACTGGCCATGGCGTGCCATGCTCGAGTGGCGCTGGACTCCGCGAAACTCGGCTTGCCTGAAATCAACCTAGGCCTGATTCCGGGTGCTGGTGGCACTCAGGCACTGCCACGGCTGGCCGGTCTGGCCACTGCGTTGAGCATGATCCAAAGTGGCACGCCACAAACTGCCAAACAACTTGCCGGGACTGGCTTGCTTGATGAGGTGGTGTCCGATGGACTGATCGAAGCTGCTTGTCGGCGTGCTAGGGCGCTTGCCCAGAGTGACTTGCCCCTGCCCAAAGTAGCTGACCGTGTGCTGGACGAAGTTCAGGTGCAAGCGTTTGTCAGCGCTGCAAGAGAAAAACTGACTCCCAGGCAGCGTTTGCAACCTGCCTACAGTGCGATTTTCGAAGCCCTGCGAGCCACGGCCAGCCCCTGGCCAACTGGCTTGAGCCGTGAGCGCGAGCTTTTTTTGCAACTGCAGGCCAGCCCCCAGTCTAGGGCCCTGCGTCACCAATTTTTTGCCGAACGCGATGCCGCAAAACTACCCGACTCCTTGCAGGTTGAGCCGCGTGCAGTTAACAGCGTCGCCATCATTGGTGCAGGCACCATGGGTGCGGGTATTGCCATTTGTGCCCTGGATGCCGGATTCAAAGTGATCTTGCTGGAGCAGGATGAGGCAGCACTGCAGCGCGGCCACCAGCGCGTGAGCGACCATTATCAGACTCGGGTTTCATCTGGGAAAATGCAAGCGTCGGTTGCCGCTGCAGCCCTTGCCAACCTGATGCCTAGCACCGACTGGAACCAGTTGGCACTGGCGGATGTGGTGGTTGAAGCCGTCTTTGAAGATTTGGCTGTGAAGCAAGAAGTTTTCAAAAAGATCGATGCCCACGCACGCCCCGGAGCCGTGCTGGCCACCAACACCTCTTATCTGGATGTGGACCTTATCGCCAACAGTACCGGACGCGCACACGACGTGCTGGGTCTGCATTTTTTCAGCCCGGCCAACGTGATGAAATTGCTGGAAGTCGTGCGTGGCACGCAAACTGCGGCTGAGGTGGTGGCGACTGGCATGGAATTGGGCAAGAAGCTTAAAAAGCTGCCGGTGCTGACGGGTAATGCCTTTGGTTTTATTGGCAACCGGATCTACAACGCCTACCGTAATCAATGTGAGTTCATGCTCGAAGACGGAGCTTGGCCGGAGGAAGTTGACGCTGCGCTGCAAGCCTTTGGTTTTGCCATGGGGCCGTTTGCGGTCGCCGACCTTTCGGGGCTGGATATTGCCTGGCGCATGCGCAAATCGCAAGCCGCCACTCGGCACCCTGATGAGCGCTACGTGGCCATACTCGATCACCTGTGTGAACAGGATCGCCTGGGGCGTAAAACCAGTGCTGGCTACTACACCTATGTGGATGGCAAACAGGTCCAAACCACGGATGCCACTGTGCGTGACATCATTGCCCGTGCCTCGGCACAGCGCGGCATAACCCGGCGCACGCTCAGCGCCGGTGAGATCCAGCGCCGTGCCTTGTTGTCAATGGTCAAAGAGGCGGCACTGTTGTTGCGTGCAGGTGTGGCGAGTCGGGCCAGCGATATCGACGTGGTGCTGGTGCAGGGCTACGGTTTTCCGCGTTGGGAGGGCGGCCCGGTGTTCTGGGCCCGCCAGCAAAGCCGGCTTGAACTTGCGCAAGAACTGCAGAGCCTGGCCCAGGCGGGCGGACATGGTTTTGGCGTAGCTGATCTGACGGTCTTGCTCTAACTTGCTTGAAATAATCATTTCATTGACTTTGAAAGAAATCTAACCATGACCCATGCCTTCATTTGTGATGCCATCCGCACACCTATCGGCCGCTACGGTGGTGCTTTAAGCAGCGTACGAACTGACGATTTGGGCGCAATCGCGATCAAGGCGCTGATGGCACGCAACCCGAATGTTGATTGGGCTGCCATCAGCGACGTGCTGTATGGTTGCGCCAACCAGGCTGGCGAAGACAACCGCAATGTGGCGCGTATGGTGAGTTTGCTGGCCGGTTTGCCGGTGGCTGTACCTGCTGCCACCATCAACCGTCTGTGTGGTTCGGGTTTGGATGCTGTGGGCACTGCAGCCCGCGCCATCAAAGCAGGAGAAGCTACTCTAATGATAGCTGGTGGGGTTGAGAGCATGAGTCGGGCCCCGTTTGTCATGCCCAAGATGGACAGTGCTTTTGGCCGCAATAACGCGGTCTATGACTCCACCATTGGCTGGCGCTTCGTCAACAAATTGATGAAAGAGCGCTATGGCGTGGACAGCATGCCCGAGACCGCAGAGAACGTGGCGACTGACTACAAAATTGAGCGTGGGGCGCAAGACCGAATGGCCTTGTCGAGTCAGCAAAAAGCAGTCGCTGCGCAACAGGCCGGGCATCTGGCACGCGAGATCACCGGTGTCAGCATTCCGCAAAAAAAGGGTGAGGCACTGATCGTCGACAAGGACGAGCACCCGCGTGAAACCAGCCTGGAGGTGCTTGCCAAGCTCAAACCTATTGTGCGGGCCGACGGCACGATCACTGCAGGCAACGCCAGCGGTGTCAACGATGGCGCTTGTGCATTGCTGCTGGCAGATGAAGCTAGCGCTGCCAAGAACCACCTGACACCCAAAGCACGCGTGGTGGGCATGGCCTGCGCCGGTGTGGCGCCGCGCATCATGGGTATTGGTCCGGCACCAGCTACTCAGAAATTGCTGGCCCAAACTGGGTTGACGCTGGCGCAGATGGATGTGATTGAACTGAATGAGGCTTTTGCCGCACAAGGTCTGGCAGTGCTGCGCCTGTTGGGTCTGGCAGATGATGACGCGCGCGTGAACGCCTGGGGTGGTGCGATTGCGCTGGGTCATCCGCTCGGTGCGTCAGGCGCACGGCTGGCGACGACTGCGGTCAATCGTCTGCACGCCACAGGAGGACGCTATGCGCTGTGCACCATGTGTATTGGTGTTGGTCAAGGCATCGCGTTGATTCTTGAACGTGTCTAATATGCTATCTAGTTTGTAGCAGTTTATGCATGTCCGGTAAGCGTTATAGCCATTTTTCCTAATAAATATGTTAAACCATTGGATTTTTTTACAATGATGCCAGGGGTGTTGACCAACGTTAAAGCGAAGGGCACAAATGCCTTTACCTGAGCCCCAACCCAGAAATCACCTGCACCTTCGAAACGTGGTTTTTCGGGGCTACCAGCGCCAGGATCGGCTATGGGACATCGAAGCGGAGTTGCAAGACACCAAGGCCAAAACACTCGACATTCCTGGCGAGGGGCCGATACAAGCGGGTGAGCCAATTCACGACCTGGCGATTCGGGTCACGATTGACGATGCTTTTGTCGTGCGCAGCATCGCGGTGGCGATGGACAGCGTACCGCACCGGGAGTGTCCAATGGCCCAGGCACCGATGCAAGCCATGGTCGGCTGCACTATGGGAGGGGGCTGGCGCCAGGCAATCGAACGCAATCTGGGTGGCATCCAGGGCTGCGCCCACTTGCGCGAGCTATTGTTCAACATGGCGACGGTCGCGTTTCAGACGCTCGCACATGAACTACCGTTTGACAGTGCAGAGCACCCACCCGCGCATTTGGGCAAGTGCCGGACCTGGGACTTCAATGGTGCCGTGGTTGAACGCAACTACCCCCGGTTTGCAGGCTGGCAGCCCCTGGTGAAG
>CAIYNH010000293.1 GCA_903927495.1 uncultured beta proteobacterium | reverse complement strand
AGGCCCGTCACGCCGGATTGTAAGGGCACTCGCGGCCTTTAGAATCAACCCCCATGTCCTACCTTGTGCTAGCCCGCAAATATCGCCCCCGCAACTTCACCGAAATGGTCGGGCAAGACCATGTGGTGCAGGCGCTTACTAATGCATTGACCACCCAGCGCTTGCACCATGCCTACCTGTTCACAGGAACACGTGGTGTCGGTAAAACCACGGTGTCGCGCATTTTGGCGAAATCGCTGAATTGTCACGGCCCGGATGGAACGGGTGGAATCACCGCTACCCCTTGCGGGATCTGCCAAGTCTGCAAGGATATTGATAGCGGCCGTTTTGTCGATTACACCGAACTAGATGCGGCATCGAACCGTGGCGTGGATGAGGTGCAGGCGCTGCTGGAGCAGGCGGTTTACAAGCCCGTGCAGGGTCGCTTCAAGGTGTTCATGATCGACGAGGTTCATATGCTGACCAACACGGCGTTCAACGCCATGTTGAAAACACTTGAAGAACCCCCCGAATACCTGAAATTTGTGTTGGCCACCACCGACCCGCAAAAGGTCCCGGTCACGGTGCTTTCGCGATGCCTGCAGTTCAACTTGCGCCCAATTGCACCAGAGACTATTCGTGAACACCTGCAAAAGGTGCTGCAAATCGAAAACGTCAGCGCCGAAGTGCAATCCCTTAAGTTGTTGGCGCGGGCCGCGCGGGGCTCGATGCGCGATGCCCTGAGCCTCACTGATCAGGCGATTGCTTTTGGCGCGGGTGCACTTGGCGAGGTCGTTGTGCGCCAGATGCTCGGCAGTGTCGACCGGTCTTACGTGTTCCGCTTGCTGCACGCATTGGCGCTGGGTGATGCTCGCATGGTGGTTGAGATATCTGAAACTCTGCGTTTGAACGGTCTGAGTGCCGCCGCCACACTTGAAGAAATGAGTACTGTGCTCCAGCGCATGGCTGTGTTGCAGGCAGTGCCAGAACACACCGGGACGAGCGACGACACCGATCCAGAAAGTAGCGAACTGCTCAACTTGGCGCAGACCTTGCCACCGGACGAGACCCATCTTCTTTACAGCATTTGTTTGCATGGCCGCAGCGAACTGGGGCTGGCTCCTGACGAATACGCTGCGCTGACCATGGTGTTGTTGCGCTTGCTGGCCTTCAAGCCCCAAGCAAGTCAGAACAGGCAGACTCAAAAAAAAACTCTGAATGAGGCCGTTGCTCTCGTCACCACACCGGCTTTGAGGCCAGCTGTGGCGCTGGTCCCAGCAGTTCAAGTCTCCAACGCTGCGCCGCTTGCAGCCGCCAATCAGGCCAAAATTCAGCCTTGGGAAGATCAGCCAAATCAAGCTCCAAAGCCTGCTGAGAAAGCGCAAGTAGCTATTTCTAATATAGCAGGTTCAAGTTACCAGCCGATCACTCCAGCAGGGCAGCACATTCCGGTGATCAGCATGTCAATGGCAGGAAATCAGACACCTGTAAATAGATTAAATCTGTCTGTACCGCATACAGGGCAAGCACAGAGTGCTTCGATTATTGAAGCAATTTCGGTACGGGTGCAACCTGATTCACGCGCTGAACTGTCCGCTAGTCGATCAACTGTAGTGCTGTTGCCGACACCAGATGGAGATTTTTGGTACGCTACCGTTCTGGCCCTGATTGCCAGTGAAGCGGTCACTGCGATGGTGCGCGAACTGGCACTGCAGTCACAACTGATAGCACGTGACACAGACCAGTGGCTGCTGCGGCTGGAACGTGAGTCGCTCAACCAAACCAATAGCCGTGACCGACTCACTGCGGCATTGCATGCGGCTGGTCATGCGGTACGATTGCAAGTTGAAATCGGCAGAGTCACGGACAACCCGGCCCGACGCAATGCGCAAGTCGAAGCTGAGCGTCAGTTAACGGCCGAAAAAATCATTTTCGACAACCCGTTTGTGCAAGAAATGATGCGTGAATTTGGGGCGAAAATCGTTCCAGGCAGCATTCAAGCGTGCTGATGTCAATTTTTTCCATGCGGGCTGGCGGGTTTCAAGCTGGCGCTGCAGGTCACTGATTTATCAACTTTACCCAAGGAATCACCATGTTCAACAAAGGACAACTCGCCGGCCTCATGAAACAAGCCCAGGCCATGCAAGACAACATGAAAAAAGCCCAGGACGAATTGGGCAACATCGAAGTCAGTGGCGAGT
>CAIYNH010000292.1 GCA_903927495.1 uncultured beta proteobacterium | reverse complement strand
GTGTCGATCAAGCATTGGCAAGAGTTTGAAGACGTGGCCGATCACTGCACCGTGTGCCACAAATGCCTCTCGCCGTGCCCGGTCAAGATCGACTTTGGTGATGTGTCGATGAACATGCGCAACCTGTTGCGAAAGATGGGCAAAAAGAGTTTTCGCCCGGCCGGTGCGGCAGCCATGTTCATGCTTAATGCCACCAACCCCGAGAGCATTCGCCTGGCCAGGTCGGTCATGGTGAATGTCGCGATCCGGGCGCAACGCTTTGCCGCTGACCTGCTCAAGGGCATCGCCCGCAAGCAAACCAAAGCACCACCAGCCTCACTGGGCACTGCGCCCATCAAAGAACAGGTAATTCACTTCATCAATAAAAAGCTGCCCGGTGGTCTGCCCAAGCGAACCGCTCGAGCTTTGCTCGATATTGAAGACAAAGACTACGTGCCAATCATCCGCAACCCAAAAACCACTACGGCCGAGACCGAGGCGGTGTTTTACTTTCCGGGATGTGGCTCGGAGCGTTTGTTCAGCCAGGTCGGTTTGGCCACCCAGGCCATGCTGTGGCATGCCGGAGTGCAGACGGTTTTACCACCAGGTTACCTGTGTTGCGGCTATCCACAGCGCGGTGGCGGGGAGTTTGACAAGGCAGAAAAGATCATTACCGACAACCGGGTGCTGTTCCACCGTGTTGCCAACACCCTCAACTACCTGGACATCAAGACCGTGGTGGTGAGTTGCGGTACCTGCTATGACCAATTGCAGGGCTACAAGTTCGAGGATATTTTTGATGGTTGTCGCATCATCGACATTCATGAGTATTTGCTGGAAAAAGGCATCACACTGGCCGATGCGGGTGCGTTTTTGTTTCACGACCCCTGCCACAGTCCCATGAAGTTGCAGGATCCGATCAAGACCGTTAAAGCCCTGCTGGGTGAGAACGTGATTTTGTCGGATCGGTGTTGCGGTGAGTCCGGCACGCTGGCGCTGAACCGCCCCGATGTGTCGACCCAGGTGCGCTTTCGCAAGGAAGATGAGATTCAGAAGGGCGAAGCCCAGTTGCGCGCCATCAAAGGTGTTGGTGCCAAAGACAATCTGAAGATCTTGACTTCCTGCCCGGCCTGTCTGCAGGGTTTGAACCGCTTTGGTGAAGATCTGCAAAACGGCTTGCTGGAGGCCGACTACATCGTGGTTGAAATGGCGCGCCAGATCCTGGGCGAGCAGTGGTTGCCGGACTACGTCAAGGTGGCCAATGACGGTGGCATAGAGCGGGTGCTGGTGTAGGCGAGACAGGAATAAGCTCGGATCAACCCAACTGGCGGGTATAGAGATTCCCAATCCCGGTATCGGTAGTGCACACAAAGTTGTTCTTCAGCTTCCTGTTGGCTTGCTAGTCGGTATTAACCCTACCCTATTTATGGGAGGCTGCAACCGGGAGTCCGGGCACATTTTCAGCGAAGATATGGTACGCTTCAAGAAGAAAAACCGTACCGTAACTCAGCCTTTTTAGGCGCTCAGGAGACCTTTCATGTCCCGCAGTTCCTCGCTCAACCACGTTTTTCGAACGGTCTGGAACCGTGCTTTGGGGGCCATGGTGGCGGTGGCAGAAATCAGCTCTGCTGGATCACGTTCTGGTGCTGCAGCCGGCTCGGTAGTGGCTTCTTTGGCTAACAGTTGCTTTGATTTATCATCACTAAAACCCCTTGCAGTAGCCGTAGCCATTGCATGGAACACTACTTATTTTGTAGCACTTGCAAACCCGACGGGTGGCGTGGCCAGCGTTGGTCAAGCCAGCTTCACTACCCAGGGCAACAAGCTCACGGTGACCACGCAAAACGGTGTTAACAGCACCCACTCTGCCATCAACTGGCAAAGCTTTTCGATTCCCCAGGGCAATACTACCTATTTTCAGCAGCCCAGCGCTAATAGCACCGTTATCAACCGGGTGGTAACCAACACCCCATCGCAAATTTTTGGCACCCTGGGCAGCAACGGCAATCTGGTGCTGGTCAACCAGTCTGGCATCGCAGTAGGTGCGGGTGCGGTGGTGGATACCGCTGGCTTTACCGCGTCGAGCCTGCGCATGAGTGATGCCGACGCGCTCGCCGGGCGCCTGCGCTTTGGCGATGGCAGTGCATCTGCCGCTGGTGTTTCGGTGCTGGGCAACGTCCTGGCCCGCAGTGGTGACGTGGTATTGCTCGGTACAAGCGTCACTACCGGTCGCGATGCACTTATTCAAGCCCCGAATGGTGCTACTATTTTGGTAGCTGGTAGTGCTGTATCCATAAGCGCCAGAGGCCTTGAAGGGATACAACTTGAGGTGCAGGCACCGAGCGACAGCGCCATCAATCTGGGCCAGCTCAATGGCGATGCGGTCGGTATTTTTGCCGGCACGCTCAAGCACAGCGGCCTGATTCAGGCCAACAAGCTCAGTCTGGAAGGCGGCAAAGTCGTGCTCAAAGCCAGCGGCGATGCGTATGTGGAGGGTGCTGGCAAGATTGTGGCCACCGGCACCGTCGGCGGCAGTGTCGATGTGCTGGGCAAACGGGTCGCCGTGACGGATCAGGCGGCGATTGATGCCTCGGGCGAGAGGGGCGGTGGCACGGTGCGCATTGGCGGTGATTACCAAGGCAAAAACCCTGGCGTTCCAAACGCGCAATACAGCTATTTTGGACCGCAGGCCAGCATTAAAGCCGATGCAACAAGCGACGGAGGTGGGGGTAAAGTGATCGTGTGGTCTGACAAGTCAAGTCAGGCGTATGGCAGCGTTTCAGCCAGAGGTGGGGCGATTAGGGGGAACGGCGGTTTTGTTGAGACATCTGGTAAACAGGGGCTGGACTTTAGGGCCACGGTGGATGTCGGGGCGCCGATAGGAATGGGGGGCAATTTGCTTCTTGACCCCGCCTCAATAAACATCATTGGTGGTACGTTGACTGCTGCTGCAGCCGTTAGTTCCATTCTTTTTGCTGATACGACGACCTCAATTTATCAAAATCAAATTGAGTCAGTCAGTCAGAATTCAACCATCACATTAGAGGCAACGGACTACATCAATGCGCAATTTAGTTCGTTCAATAGCGCTTTGCTCACCATCCCACTGAACACCAACTTGATCATGCGAACCCGCAATGCCAGCACC
>CAIYNH010000291.1 GCA_903927495.1 uncultured beta proteobacterium | reverse complement strand
TTGATGTCGGCAAGTTTGCCGGTATTTTTGCGGCTATCGGCCTGGCTGTAGGTGCCATTGGCACGGCGGCCGCATCGGTGATTGGCGGACTGTTTTCGCTGATCTGGTGGCAGATTCCGCTGGCCCTGCTGGGCTTGTTGCTGGCGATTTCCGGGCCGGCGGTGATCCTGGCATGGTTCAAATTGCGCAGCCGCAACCTCGGCCCGATTCTGGATGCCAATGGCTGGGCGATTAACGCCCGGGCCCGGATCAACATCCCGTTTGGCACATCGCTGACGCAGGTGGCGCAATTGCCTGCCAATGCCGAACGCTCGTTGGCCGACCCCTATGCCGAAAAACCGTCCAACTGGCCCTACGTAGCGACTGCTTTGGGGCTGCTGGCTGCGCTGGTGATTTGGTATTGGCGCTTCAGGGTTTGAATGCCTTGGGGTGGTTGCGTGTCAAGTGACTTGTCACCTCATTCATGCCGCACTCTGCTGAATATGGTTGTTGACTGAATGCGCGCGGAACTGCCGAGTTGGGCTTGAAAGAGTGAAGCACCGTCGCAGTTTTAACCACCACGCTCAATCTGCTTTGACCTGCAGCACCAGATCAATGCGCTGTTGCAGCACAGCCGCAGAAGCGTCACCGGCGGCTTGTGCTCTTTTGAGTTGGATACCCAGCCAGGCCAGCAGTGGCCTGCGCCAACCCTGGTTTGATGCTGTATCAACCGCTAGCGCAATATCGACGGGCATCAGCAGCTCTCTTTGTAATAGCACTCCAGCGGCGATCAGGCGTGACAAGGGGTCTTGAATTTGGCCTAAGTTGCTGCTCCCTGGCGTGGTTGACGCCACCAGTCCACGGTATTGCACTGGTAATTTGGCTGTATCTACACCTGCCCATTGACCCCTGATGAAGGCCGCATAAGCTTGTTCTTCGGGTTTTGCTTGGCTTGCCAATGCGTTGTAAGCAACGCACGGGGTCAGCACCAGGCTGGCCACTTGGTTGGCGCATCGCAGCAGCTCGGCGCGCGCCATCAGGTCGGCTCGGCCGGTGGCTGAGATGTCATGCCGGGCGCGTTCGAATTCAACCTCGGCGACGCGGCTGTTTCCGCTCAGATAAGCCGAAGAATAAGCGTTCAGTGCCGTGAGTGACTGGCTTTGCCACTCGGGTGCAGGTGGTGTGCTGACGCAGGCCGCTAGTAGCACGCTTGTACAGAAAGCGATGAAGTAATTTTTCATGGCAATTTGATCTCCGTCTCGCGGGCAAAAGGCCATTTGCGGTTGATCTCGTCGGTAAGTTGGCTGATGCGGCGCAAGCTGGCTTCGATTTCCCCGCGCAGGGTACCCAGGTCGGTGCTGGCCAGGCGGGCATTGGCACCCACCGCTTGTGCTTCGGCCAGTACGGCATCGACCTTTTTCAGGCTGCCACGGGTGTCGCTGAGCAGGGCGTTGAGCTGCTCGACCGCCGCTTGGCTGCTGGCCAAGGTGGCCTGGGCCCCATCCATCACGCCGTTGGCGCCGTAAATGCGCTGGTCGGTTTTGCTCAGCAAGGCATTGGTGCGGTCCAGCGTGGTGATGATTTTTCGGGCGTTGTCTTCACTGCCCAAGACGCTGGTGAGCACGCCATAACGGCCGGTCAGACGTTCGGTGACGGTTTTCAAGTGCCCCAAGCTGGTGTTCAGACTCGATTCAGCCCCGGTCATGTTGTCCAGGTTTTCCAGTAGTGCACGGGCTGAGGCCACCAGGCGGGGGATCTCGGCCGCCGTGTCGCCGCGCAACAGGGTGCGCTCGGAGTTTTCGGGCAGCGGCGGGTCGGTCAAAATGCCACTGAAAGCGCGAATCCGGGTGTCACCCACCATGCCACGTTCCATGGTGAAAATGCTCGATGTGCGCAGCCAGTGCGCGTCTTTGCGCGGTACGTCAACCACCATCCGGGCCTTGCCGTCAGCGGACAACTCAATGCGGCTTACGCGGCCGATTGGAAAGCCCGAAAAAGTCAGATCCATGCCGACAATGATGCCTTCGGAGTCGTCCGAGATCAGCACCAGTTGCTGGTTGCTCTCAAACACCCCACGCGCCACCATCACGTAAATCAGGAAACCGCCGATCAACGCCGCCACCAGCATTAGCAGCAATACAGCCTTGCGTTCAAGATGGGCAATGGCTGGCAGGGAATCGGGGGAGGGTAATGACGTATTGGGTTCCATGGGCAGTCGTGCGATGAAGTGCAATCAGGATCAGATGTATTTGACGGCGAGTGAGCCCGCTTCAAGCAGCAGCAACACCAGAAACAGACGCACTGCGCCGGGTTGCATGGTGTCGCTGGCACTATTTTGTGCGGTTTCCAGACTGGCGGCCATGGGCACAACGGCCACCGCCAGGCTAAACAGCAGTGTTTTGAGCATGAAGCCCAGGCTTACGGCCAGATCAAAGACTTGCCCTACAGTTCGAGTGAAGCTGGGCAAACCCCAGGGCGATAAGCCATAGACCGATAAATAGGTCAGCACCATGGCGATCACGCTGCTGAGCATGGCCAGCGCCAAAACTGCGAATGCATCAGCAAAAACCCGGGGTGCCAACGTGATGCGCAAGTGGTTCAGGTCGTGCTGCGCGTGTGCGCCGATGGAGTCGTTTGCAAAACGAATATCACCAGCGTTGAAGGCCAAGCCGGCACGCAGGGCCACGAACATCGCAGCAGAGAGCGGAATCAGCTCTAGTACCAGCACCCGAACCACCATTTGCAGGGCGTATTGCGACAGACCGTAGCTCAAAGCCGTGACCACCACGATGCGGATCAGCACCAGGCTCAACAGCGCCGACAAGGTGGTGAACCAGGGCAACACTTGCCAGGTGCTGGTATAAATGTGCTGTGCGGTGGTGGCCAGGTTGGCACGGTTGTAAGTGCTGGGCGTAAGCGCCATGACCACCACCATGGCACCAAAGTGCAGCATGAACCACCAACTGTACAGGCCGCGCACCAAGGCTTGGCCGAAAGTGCGGGGTGCAGGAATAAGGTGAAGGCTGGGTGACATGGCCGGATGATAACGAGGTGGGCGCAGTACGATCGGGCCAGATGCCCAGTCGGAGGATCACTTCACTGGTTGTTTGACGCGTATTGATAGCTTTTCAAATACGATGGGTCGCACGCAACATCGATACCGATACGTTCCGAGCAATTGCAGCGCTCGCGTATGGCAAGCCGATGCTTGTGATGTGCCCTGCCCGAGGATTTTTCGGTGCAGCCGCCTGGCAATGTCAACGAACGGTTGAACTATTTCGGCAATGCTTCCGAGATCATTTCCAAAGCCAGAGCAATGTCATTAGCTGTGTTGGCTTCGTAAGCAGCATCAGGCGTGACGGCGTATTTTCCTGAGCCACCAATTGAATGCGCAGCGCTTCCTGCTTCT
>CAIYNH010000290.1 GCA_903927495.1 uncultured beta proteobacterium | reverse complement strand
TGTCGCAATGGGATTGTCCAGTGGGTGTTTGGGTGTACTGTGCAACAGGCATGTCCGCAACGGTAACGGAAATTGTATTTTGTGTCCAGTAATTTTTAACACCAGCAACTTTTGCCTGTACGGGAAGACCGAATACTTACAGAATATTTGCAAACAAAAAAACTAGTACGCGCTAAGTTATTGATTTGTAGAGGTATTTTTATGTGTTTGTTAAAGACCGGTTAACAGGACTCTTGGCTACCACCAAACCAAATTCAGCCAACATGCCCCTGATGCGATTGATACACGCGGTTCGCTCTTCTTTGAGCCCCTCGCGCAGTCGGTGAACACCCAACAATCCTTGTTGGGCGGCGGTTTGGGGCGGTATAAAGTGCATATTCGGTCTGGATGCCGCTTCGCAAACAGTAGCATCATCATCATTGGCATCATTGGCATCATTGGCATCATTGGCATCATTGGCATCATTGGCATCATTGGCATCATTGGCATCATTTTTACCGCCTTTGCCCTGTAGCCGATATGGTGTGACGAGGTGTGCTGGAATGATCTTTGCATTCAACCCCAACGCAATGAGTTTGCGAGCCCAATGATGGGCACCAGCGCAACCCTCCATCGTCACCGTGCAACCAGCAGGCAACTGTGCGCGCCACGGCAGGAACTTATCGCGGCTCAACTGACGGTTGGTTAACAGCTTGCCAGCCGCATTAACCGCATTAACCTGGATCACAGACTTTGCCAAATCCACTCCAACTCGTGTAATCTCACTCATGGGACTTCTCCTTTCAAAGGTTTCAGATTGACTTTCGCAAACCAATCTTGGCACTTATTGCCGTTACTGGAAAGTGAGGAGTCCCTTCGTATTTGGTTTAATTGATATTTATTGGTGGGAACCGAGAGGTTGAAACGTATGATCCAGCCACTCTGGCCCCAACGACGATGGGCCGTCACTGATGATCAGCAACATTAGAAAAGATTTGGAAAAGTCTGCTGCTTGTGGCGAGAGTCGTGGGAACTATGCGTTGCTCACCCCCAATAGATGGGTGAAGTCATGGCAAGCTTGCCGCATGGTGTCATCGGGATTTAAAGATCTAAACTGACATTCATGAAATTTGACAAACTTGATCACTACCCAGATGCTTTGCAGCCAGCCAGTTTTCAGCGACGGGTATTACTTGCAGTGAGCGGGCTCACTCCGCAAATTGTCACCGAAACTTTATACGCCCTTGCTGCTGACGATTACGCACCGTTCGTTCCGACGGAGGTCCACCTGATCACTAGCGCTGAGGGTGCTCGACGTGCTGAGTTGTCATTGCTTAGCGACGATATGGGCTGGTTTCATAAACTTTGCGCTGATTACCACCTGCCCGGTGTCAAGTTTGATCGCAGCTACATCCACGTCATGCGCGATGCCCACGGTCACCCCATGAACGACATTCGCAGCCCGGCAGACAACCGCGCTGCCGCCGACTTTATTACCGCCCAGGTACGCGCCATCACGGCTGATGCGGGCTGCGCCCTGCACGCCTCGATTGCCGGTGGGCGCAAAACCATGGGTTTTTATCTGGGCTACGCCTTGTCCTTGTTTGGCCGGCCACAAGACCGCCTGAGCCATGTTCTGGTGAGTGAGCCGTTTGAATCAAGCTACGACTTTTTCTACCCTACACCCTACAGCCGAGTGCTGCAAACTCGCGATGGCCAACTGGTTGACACTGCCATGGCGCAGGTCACGTTGGCCGAAATTCCGTTTGTCAGCTTGCGCCACGGTTTGCCTACCAACCTTCTGGCTGGAGTGACGAGTTTCAACGATACCGTGGCTGCTGCACGCGCCGCCCTTGCGCCGGCGCAACTGGTGCTGGATTTGTCTCGCCAGTGCATCCTAGCTGCTGGTCGCGAATTAATGTTGCCACCGGCTGAACTGGCCCTGCTGGCAGTCTTTGCACGCGCAAGGTTAGCCAGCAGCGAGCCTTTGAGCGCACCCACAAAGGGCGTACCAGATCCGGCTTGGGCCAAGCGCTACTTGCGTGAATATCGGCTCATCACTGGCGACTTGGCCGACATTGAAGGCACCGAGCGGGCTTTGAAGAATGGAATGGACGGTGAATACTTTTCAGCCCGAAAATCCAAGTTAGAAAAGCGCCTGAAGTCCGCGCTCGGCCCCGCGGCTGAGGCATATCGGATTCACGATGGTGGTGTGCGGCCGCGGCGCTATGGGTTAACCCTGAAGCCAGATGCTGTACGATTCACCATAGATGTGGCATTCAAGGAGGGAAACTGATGACCATGCGAGACACCGATTTATTGGCGGCATCCTGCCGCGTAGCCTTGGCAGCTTACCTACACGATCTTGGCAAATTCGCCGAACGTGCCCGAATTGAGGTGCCTAAAGACGCACTCGATGCGCACAAAACTCAATATTGTCCCAAGCACTTCACCGATTCTGCAGGTAAAAATTTTTACCATACACACATTCATGCTGCCTACACAGGACTGGCCTTTGATGTTGTTGAGCAAACGGCACCGGATTTAATCAAAGGTGACATGCACCCATTCATCAACCGGGCGCAATTGCAATCTGACGAAACGCACAAGACAGATTCTTTGATCAATGCGGCAGCTTCTCACCACAAGCCGGATACCTTTTTGCAATGGATTATTGCCACCGCCGACCGGGTAGCCAGCGGCTTTGAGCGTGATGAGTTTGAAAAGTACAACGTTGCCAAGGACGAAAACACCGAGGTCGAAACTGGCCGCAATCACTACCAGGCACGCCAACTCTCGCTGCTAGAGCAAATTGGCAAGACCCAAAAGATATCCGCCAAAGACCTGAAATGGCG
>CAIYNH010000289.1 GCA_903927495.1 uncultured beta proteobacterium | reverse complement strand
CGAAGCCCTCCAGTCGGCCGGTTTCGACACCGTGCTGTGCACTGATATTTGTAGCGCGAGAGAGGCGCTCTCCTATGAACGCGCTGCTCTGGTCGTCCTCGATATTTTGCTGTCTGACGGGAGCGGGCTCGATATTCTCAAAGAGTTGCGGCGCTCGCCAGCGACAGCGCAAGTCCCGGTGCTGCTGCTTTCAACCGTGGACGAGGTCAAGAACCGCGTCCAAACGATGAACGCGGGCTCTGTTGAGTTCATCGGCAAACCCTACGACCTCGGAGAAGTCGTCGCGCGGGCACAGGCGCTCACGCAAGTAAATGCCTGTGGTGAGGCAGCGATCGATGCCGGGAGGGGTCCGAGCTTGCTCGGTGCCAAGCGTCTGCTCGCCGTTGACGACAGCATCACCTACCTCCAGGAGCTCGCCAGCCAGCTTCGCGAGGAAGAATATGTTGTGATTTTGGCAACGTCCGGAGAGGAGGCGCTGGAACGGCTCGCGACTGAGTCTATGGACGGCATTTTGCTCGACCTCATCATGCCGGGGCTTTCCGGCCAGGACACCTGCAAGCGCATCAAACAGCAAGAAAAATGGCGCGACATTCCCCTCATCATGCTCACGGCGCACGACGACCGGGATGCCATGATCGAATGCATCAACGCTGGTGCCGACGACTACATTGCCAAGTCTGCCGATTTCGAAGTGCTCAAGGTCCGCTTGCGCGCTCACCTCCGGCGCAAACACTTCGAGGATGAGAATCATCGCATCCGCGAGAAACTTGTTCGGAGCGAGACCGAGGCCACCGCGCGCATTCAGATGGACGCAGAACGGCAAAAACTCGATCAGCGACTGCGTGACCATCAGTTCTACACCCGTTCCCTATTCGAATCCAATATTGATGCGCTGATGACCACCGATCCGTCCGGCATCATCACCGACGTTAACCATCAGATGGAGGCACTCACCGAGTGCACGCGTGACGAGTTGATTGGTGCACCGTTCAATCGCTATTTCACCGATCCGGAGCGGGCCGAGGCGAGTATCAAGTTGGTGCTGAGCCGAAAGAAGATAGTCAACTATGAGCTCACCGTGCACACCAGGGGCGGCAAGGAAACCGTGGTGTCTTTCAATGCGACCACTTTTTACGACCGCTACCGGAACCTGCAAGGCGTGTTCGCCGCTGCGCGCGACATCACCGAGCGCAAGCTTTTCGATCAAGTTCTACTGCAAAAGAACGTCGAATTGGAAGCTGCAAAGTCTGTGGCAGAGAAAGCTAACCTTGCCAAGTCAGATTTCCTTTCCAGCATGAGTCATGAATTGCGCACCCCCCTCAACGCAATTCTCGGCTTCACCCAACTCATTGAATCCGGCACGCCATCGCCGACACCTGAGCAGAAGCAAAACCTCGATCAGGTTCTCAAGGCAGGTTGGTATCTTCTGGAATTGATTAACGAAATTCTTGATCTTGCTCAGATTGAGTCGGGCAAGGTGACGATGTCGATTGACTCTGTCTCGCTGTTGGATGTCATGCTTGAGTGCCGGGTCATGATTGAGCCAGAAGCAGAGAAGCGTGGCATCAGCATGACGTTTCCGAGATTCAAGCATCCAGCCTACTTTGTTAGTGCCGATCAGACCAGGGTCAAACAGGTTTTGATCAACTTGCTCTTCAACGCCATCAAATACAACAAACCAGGGGGCTCGGTCGCCGTGGAGTACACCCTAAACCCGCCGAATTCGATTCGAATTGGGGTTCGCGACACAGGTCAGGGTCTGGCTCCAGAACAGCTTGCGCAGCTTTTTCAACCGTTCAATCGTCTTGGCAAGGAAGCGGGCACAGAGGAAGGTACGGGCATCGGCCTGGTGGTTACAAAGCGACTGATTGAATTTATGGGGGGCTCCATTGGCGCAGAAAGCACGGTCGGGGTGGGGAGCGTCTTCTGGTTCGAATTGAGTCTGACGAGTGCTCCTATACCTGCAGTTCTGGAAGCTAGACCAGTGCCGCTGATTAGGCCGGAGGTGACGGATGGCACCCACGTGCGCACCCTGCTGTATGTGGAAGACAACCTTGCCAGCCTGAAACTTGTCGAGCAACTCATTGCGCGCCGTCCCGACCTGCGCTTGCTCTCAGCGGGGGACGGTAATCTCGGCGTCGAGTTTGCGCGCATCCATCAGCCGGCAGTGATTCTGATGGACATCAACCTGCCGGGCATCAGCGGTCTTGAAGCCATGAAAATCCTGCGCGCAGATCCGTTAACGGCGCACATTCCCATCCTCGCGATCAGTGCCAACGCGTTACCCAAAGATGTCGAGAAGGCAATCCAGGCCGGATTTTTCAAATACATGACCAAACCCATCAATGTGATCGAGTTCATGGAGACGCTGGATGTCGCATTAATCCTATCGCGAACGGCATCTGGCCCAGCTGGCCATGAAATGAAAAAAGAATCGACCTGAAGATGTTCCGGTATCGTTACAACGATCAACGATCTTGAACTGGATACCTTGGGCGGACATCGATTTAGTCGGTGACTGGCTTTGTACTCAATATGATCGTTCTGTGGAACACCATTTACATGCAAGCCGCCGTGAACCAATTGCGCGCCAATGGTGATTCCGTTAACGATGCGGATGTCGCCAGTCTTTCACCCCGGCTTTATGAACACATCAACATGATGGGTCGATATTCTTTCTCGATGCCAGAGGCTGTGACCAAGGGTGAGTTACGGCCTTTACGTGACCCGACAGATCCGAACTAGGCATGAAAAATAGCAGACCGATGCAGCCCGAATTCATTTGTCCATTTAAATTGACTGCTTAACCCGGTTTTCCGTTCCACTGCACCTCAGACCCCCAAACCAACGATTCATGCTTCAACGTCAGATCATCCACGTCACCACAGAATACCGCGTGCCGCGGGTCACTTCCAGAATCTCATGCGGAAACAAGAAATTGGACGGAAACATCACTGCTGCTCCCTTGGGCACTGTCACGGTTTTTTCACCGTTAAAAAAACCCCATGCGCCGCCATCAAAGTCGTCATTCAGCGCAAAAGAACAGGTTAGCGCTCGGGGTACTTTTTTAAACGAATCAGTATGCTGACGGTAATAGCCACCCGTCCGGTAACGAAGGAGCTCAAAACTCATACCCTGCACGATGCGGCAATGCTGCACTTGAGCTTGGTACTTACGCACTGCGACACTGCACGCGGTAAATAATATATCTTCTATCTTTTTGCGCACAGTCGGATTTTTTTGCAGCACTGATCGGTTTGATAAATTAATCACATCGGCATTGCGCACACGGCGCTCAACGCTGGAGTCTTCACCCACCAAAGCAGTGTTCCACTCGTCGGAATCTTCAAATTCGGTGATGAGTTGATCACAAAACTCTGGTTTAAGCATGTTTTCAAACGTCAAAATGTAGGCATCAATAGGTGTTTGAAGTGCGCTTTTTGTCGAAGTAAGCATAGGCTCGATGTCCAAAAGAAAATACGTAATGTATAAAAACCTGTGTGCAAAACTGACCAACCAAGGGCTCACGCCAGTGCGGAGTTCTGCAGCCCAAGTACATTACCGCATCGCCGGGTTGCTGGCGCACCGATACCGCCTCGCCGGCAGGGGTTTTGAGCCAGATCGGCCACGGCTCGTCGGCATCCAGGTTCAGCGTCAAGCTCAGCTCGCAAGCATCTCGATCGAGATGATCAGGCAAGGCCTCGCCATGACTGTATAGGCGCGCATAAGTGTAGGTGGGTAACACACGCTCATCACACAACGCCTCGACCTGTGGGATTTTTTCAATCAAAAGGCGCACAAAAGGCAAAAAGTCATAGACGGCGGGAGCCCCTGGTACCAATGTATCTGACGGCAGTGGGGTTTTTTCATGCTGTCTGGCCAGCGCTTTCGCCAACGCCAGTGCCCGCTCGCGCGAAATGAACTGCGGCACAACCAGATAGTTACACGCTTCAAGCAACTCATTCATTGGCAAGTTCGTCAATTTTCTGCAGTTTTTGCAGCTTTTTGGCCAAAGGCAATCCAACATCACCCAATACCCGCCGCTTGGCAAACCAGGCCAACAGCACAGGATTCAAAGCACTGGCTTGCGCATAATGTTCGTAAAACAAGGTAAATTGATGCGCCGATAAACCAAGCTCCCATAAAAACGCCAGTTCACGCTCGATGGGGTAGGCACCAATACGATCCCAGTCCACAATGCGAAAACTATCATGGGTGATCAAAATGTTGTTGCGCCACAAGTCGCCATGGCCTAGCCGCACGGGTGCAGTCAGCAACGCGGTTGGCGGTTTAAGCACTTGCTCCAGATTAGCGGTCAAAAACGACTCTTGCGCTTCTGTCAAATCCATCTCTGACCGATCGAATTCGATAGTGCTTCGTTCTTTGTAGTAGTCTTGAGCATCGGCAAAACTGCCCTGCAAGTCAAAGTCGAGGGGGCCAAAGCCATGCGCACCGATCGCGTGCAACTGCGACAGGCGTTGCGCCAGTTGCACCAGTACCCCATCAGAAACTTGCGCTGTCAGCGCCACCCCATCAGCATGACGTTCGATAACGCATTTACCATCATGGTAAATTTTTTCTGGAATAATGCCCAACCCGCCAACATGCCGGTAGGCCAGCATGGTGCGCTTGTGCTGTTGTAGCCCATGCCTGGCCACCCGATACACCATGCGCTGGCCCCGAATTTCAAAGCGAATCACGACATGTCCACTGCCCAATGCCATCTCTGGGTTGGTAGCATCGTGCCAGCCCAGCTTTTCGGTCAGCACGAACACCAGATGATTGTGAATTTCATCCAGCATCGCCGACAGCTCTGGGCTCTGGCCATCGGGGGGTGTGAGGTGCTGCACGGGTGATGCGTGGATTATTGACCGGCGCGAACAAGACGCAAGTATTTGTTAGATGGTGCGCCTACTGCGATCGTCCCATCCTTGAAGTCGACATACCAGAACTGAGATGGATTGTTCGCATCAACAGTGACTGAAATGTATGACTGGGATTTGCTTCCTGGAAACATCGTTGCGTTAATTGCTGGCGGTGTGACAATGCAGCGATCCACCAATGAAGCCAATTCTTTGACCGTTGGAACACGCCAATCGTTGTATTGAGCACCCAATGTGGTCGGGTTATCGTTGACTTTTTTCAACCAACTAGCGACATAAGTTGGAGAGCTGCTGGCGGTATCAAAAGTAGGAGTGCTACTCTGGTTGCATTGATCCCCAAAAAAACCTTCTGTGCACTGCTTCCACATCAGACCTGTTTTTGTGTCTTCAATGGTACCGTCAGGTGCAATATTTTTGTCTTTGACGACGGTGAAACGATCTGCTGCGTCAAGGCATGCAGCTGCCCGAGGTGTTCCGTTTACAAGTCTAAGTAAAGACGATACCTGTGTCTTAGCAACTGAAGACACTGCGCCACCCTGGCTTGGTGCAACCACCCACGCGTTATCAGTGGCATTGGCTACTTGTTCGATGCTCCAGAACTCACCTGTCATTTGATTGACAACATTACCCAAAGCATCTGCATTGACTATGCCGCCAGTTGCAATACTGAAGTTCATCAGCGACAAAAGTTCGTTGCTGCTGGGTACTCGCCAACCTGTTTTGCCACACAACCCACCACCTGCCTGCTGATTAGCAGCATCGACTGCCGCTTGCAAACCTGTGAACGCCAAACCGTTACCTGACCAGCCCTTTTGCCAAGTCAAACCAGTCACCTTGTCCACAATGCAAGGGACATTGGTGGTTGAATCAAATGAAAACCCAAGGGCACCGTCACCGCTATCATTGGTCCACGAATTTACATCACGGCCAGAAGCGGGCAACGCACCCAGCAATGCAGTTGCACCGGTGCCATTCAAACCGCCAGCATCGTCGTTGATGATGGTGCCATGGACCGTACCGCCTGCCGCACCGACTGATGTCCAACTAACATCGACTGTCTCATTTGGCTCAAAAACAGCGTCCTGACATACTTCTACGGTTAAATAACCCGAAGTTGATCCTGCCGCAAACACAAATGGTTTGTCGGTAAATTCGATGTAATCTACATCACCTGCGCAAGTTGCCCCTCCTTTGGCAGAACCGGTTGTGCTGGCAAATCCAGGCTTGATGGTACTTACCGTACTGGCCTTGACAGTCAAGCCACTTACGACGGGCTTATTCAGTGTGACCTTGAATTGCAACAATGTTTTGCCATTGGCAACGCTGCCCTCCAACACAGAGCTCGTTTGTTCAACATCGGTCACGACGGCTTCAGGCATCGGCGACCCACCTCCTCCACTACAGGCTGAAACCAAGGTACCAGCAACAAGTATGGACCCGGCCCAAAAAGACCGATAAGACATAGCTGGCACCCAGCCAAAAGTTTGTGAAATTTTCATAAAAAGCTCCAATAATCAAAGAGACAAAGTGTCAACCCAGTATTCAAATGCATCCTGACTGAACGTATCCAAACCAGTCACAAAAGGCTGTTCGCCTGGGGTACCCAGGATATATGACTGTTGCAAACGGCTAGCAATGCCATAACTTTGGTCGGACAACAAATCTTCTGTCAAACCAGTATTCAGCGCTACAGTGTTCAGTTTAATAGTGCCATTTAGCGCATCTTCCACCACAGGTGAACCAAGATAGCGACTGACTGCCATGCTGGTAACCTGTATCGGCTGGCTTTGCGTTGACGCAAACGCAGCGGCCAGCGTCGTCACCATCACCGGTGCCTTCAGCAATGGGCTGTTACGTGGAATGCCTGCAGCAATCAGGTCGGTGTCGCTCTTGCCCAGAAGCGCAGCAGGGTCTTGCGTAACGCGAGTGACGTTTGTCCCTTCTACAACGAGCTGTCGATACAGATTGCCAGCATCCATCACGTTAAAGTAGGTACGTCCATCAGCAGCGGTATCGCGCACGACCAAACCTTTGGGTACAGATATTTGCACAACATCTGCTACGACCTCGATGACATCACCGGCGGTACCAGTGGCTGGCCCATAGCCAGTAAAGTTGATGGCTTTGGCGTAAATATCCGGCGCACTATTTCTATTGGCATCCGTCACTGTGGAGTTTCCAGCATCGATATTGACAAGGCCAATGACAGTACGGTCGGCCGAGCGTGCGTCGATGTACCCCAACGCCATCCCGTTACCCAAGAGTTCTATATTGCCACCGAGACTATCCAGGCGTGTACTTTCTGCCATTTTGATCATGCCGCCGTTACTGGTCACGCTGATCTTGTTGGTGCCTGCCGTACTTATTCCAGAGTCAAGTTTCACTTCACCTTTGGCCTTCAAGCTCACATCACCTGGGACCAGCACCGCTCCACCCTGAGTTCCCGGTTGCAGCGTGATCGTATTACCCAACACAGTAATGCCGGCACCAACCGTGCTATTTCCGGTAGTGGTGACTATCGAAGTCAGGTCGGTATTGCCAGCAAAGATGATATTGCCCAAGTCTTTCTGGCCAATCACTACTTGGCTGAAGTTGTTGCCGATGGCTTGAATATCGTCGATGGTCAGACTCAGCATATTAGCGTTGAAGCCACCCACCATCACATCGTTGTTGCCGGTCGCGTCATCCTGGCCTGCAGACGTAATGGTCAGCGTGCTACCGGGTTTGCTTGAATTGAGTGAGCCGCCCTTTGGCAGTGACATAGCCTTGGCATCGATACGCAGATCGCCATCAACAGTGATTGTGCTGCCATCTGCAAACACCACCTTGGTCGCGCCCTGGATGTCAAGCATGCCACCATTTGTCAAGTTCAAAGTGTTCTTAAATTCGACCACTCCGGTGGCTTTGATAACTACATTGCCATTCACCTTCACCGGATGGCCAAAGGTCACATCATGCGCACTAGTACCAGCAGTCGAACCACCCAGGGTCAAGCTGGCACCTTGGGTCAGTGTCAGGCCTTGCTCAAAAGACACATCGCCGCTGGCCTTGACATCGACAGCCCCAGTAATTGCCACAGTATTGGTGAACGACACATTGTGGGCAGCATTGACCGTCAAAGCGTCGATATTGGAAATGCTTCCAGTCACCTTAACGTTACTCTTGGAATCCAGTGTCAGAGTCTCATTGTTTCCGTTATTACCCGACACACTGCCCGTCACTAATAAAACCCCGTCGATGGCAGTATTGTTCGAAGTAAATACAGTCGGCTCGACGATTTTCAAATTCGGACTGGTCACAACCAAGTTGCCAGGGTTGCTGGTGTTTTGCGCCGTTAGGGTTGTATCCCCAAGCAAATTAACCGGCTGTGAAGAACTAACCTCCACGCCAGGTACAACTCGAACAGTGTTTGCACCTTGAATGGTAATAACGCCGGAAACACTCAGCACCTTGGCATCTACAAACACATCAGAACCAGCAGCCTGCGCTTGAATCGTGATGTTGCCTGAGCCATTGGCACTGACTGATATGGCATTTATTGGTGAACCATCTTTCAGGGAAATACTGCCTTGGGCAATCAACTCAATATTGCCATTACCACCCGTGGTTGCCAAGTCAGACAAAGTCAGTGTTTGCAACGCAGTTGTAGCCAGCACATCAACCCTTGCAACAGACACAGTGACTGTATTAACCGCAACAGCATCACGCTCTGCCAAGTAAATACCATTTCCAGCTGTAGTTGCAGCCAGCGTGTCAACCGCTGTTTCAAGAGCATCGCCGGGCACACCTGC
This sequence comes from uncultured beta proteobacterium, assembly GCA_903927495.1. Classification (GTDB taxonomy): domain Bacteria; phylum Pseudomonadota; class Gammaproteobacteria; order Burkholderiales; family Burkholderiaceae_C; genus Rhodoferax. The sequence continues at coordinate 1,091 of CAIYNH010000289.1, read as the reverse complement.
ACTGAGACCCGCCCGGAGCATGAGTGACCCCGCAGCCACATTATTGGTACTGCTATTGGCATCGGTAATGCTGCCACTGCCGGCAATAAGTGCCACGGCGGCGGTGCCTGCAGTGACCTGGCCCAACGCAACGCCACCGGCAGCGTTAAGTACTACATTACCGTTATTGGTGCTGATTGTGGCTGTAGCGCCCATGCTGATTGCACCACCAGCTACCAATTCAATAGTAGCTGCAGCACCGCTGGCGGTAATGTTGGCGTTTTGCACAATGTTGCCCGCTGCGCTCAGGCTGGTGTTGCCGGCGCTATTGGCTGCGTTGGCGTTGAGGGTGATAGCACCTGCAGTTGCCTGGATCAGCATATTGCCTGCGGCTTGAACAGCCCCCGAGGCTGGCGTGCCGGCATTGACTGTAATGTCGCCCAAGGTGCTGATGAGCACCAACTTGCCTGCACTGCTCAGGTCTTCTTGCGTTAGCGTGGCCGTGCCACTGGCTGTTGCAGGGACACTGGCATCGCTGCCTACCCGGTTGACCGCTACCGTCAGGGTATTGACCGTGACAGCGTTGCTCTCAGTGACGTAGGCACCGGCTGTCCCAGCACTCAGGCTCAAGGTACTCACACTGGTTTCCAACGCATTGGGCGTGGTGCCGTCAGTTCCAATGCCACCTGCGGCCTTGAGGATCAAGCCAGCTGCGGTGATGTCTTCCACTGCCGTTGTGTGGCCGTCCAAAATGTTGCCACTGGCTGTTACGGCCACGTTAGCTGTACCTGCATTGATGGTCTCCAGCGTCACGTTGCCGCCTGCCGCATTGAGCACCACATTGCCGTTATTGGTACTGATTGTGGCTGTAGCGCCCATGCTGATTGCACCACCAGCTATCAACTCAATAGTGGTTGCAGCACCGCTGGCGGTGATGTTGGCGTTTTGCACAATGGTTTGAGCTGCAAGAACGCTCACGTTGCCACCAGCAACAATGTCTGCATTGGCGCTCACCAGCACGCTGCCGGCCGAGCCAGCGTTGAGCAAGATGTTGCCGCTACCGTTGGCGCTGATTGCGCTGCCCGCTACGTTGTTGGTAGCAGATAGGCCGT
>CAIYNH010000288.1 GCA_903927495.1 uncultured beta proteobacterium | reverse complement strand
CGTCAGGAACCAGAAGACACTGTGCCAACCCAGTTGGGAGAACAGCACGCCGCCAATCATGGGGGCAATGGCCGGGGCCACGCCAAAATAAATGGTGATCTGACTCATCACCTTTTGCGCCGCAGCCGGTGGAAACATGTCGCGCACGACAGCGCGCGAGACCACAATACCAGCACCCGTGGTCAGGCCCTGCACGGCCCTGAAAAACACCAGTTGCCCAATGCTTTGCGACAGCGCACAGCCCATCGAGGTCAGAGTGAACGCCGCCAGCCCCCACAGCACCACCGGCCGCCGCCCAACGCTGTCGGAGAGTGCGCCATGAAACAGGCTCATGAAGGCAAAGCCAAACAGGTAAGCCGAGAGCGTCTGCTGCATTTGCACCGGGGTAGCACCCAGTGAATCGGCAATGCCCGAGAACGCCGGAATATAGGTGTCAATTGAGAAAGGCCCCAGCATGCCCAACATGGCCAGCAGCACCGCCAAAGCCCAGCTCGGGGCGCGCCATAAGTGGTGTGCATCAGGGTTCATAAGACTTTGTCAGGGTGACCTTGGTTGGAAAAATAGTGAACTGATCATGCACCCGGCTACTCAGTTGCCGACCAACCGGCTCCCAGACGGGCTGCGACTTATTGCTCAAGGTCCACACTTTGGGTACTTCCTCAAGCGCCACGAAGTATCCGTGCAAGGCACCATCAGGGCTGATTTTGAAGCGCAAAAAGCCCTTGAAATCCTGCAGGCCAAGGGCTGAATAACCGTTGGTGGTGAGCCAGCCAAACCAGCTCATACCGGCCAGATACAGGCCAAAAATGACCGCACCTGCAAGACTGCCAGCTGCCAAGGTACCTGCCAGCCAAATCAGCGCACTGCCCACAGAGCCCGCAAGAGGCCAACCCGTCAGCAGGTCACGCAAAACCCAGCTGAGGCTCACCAGCGCAGCTACATGGGCCGACGCGTGCGCCAAGCTGGTGCTGCCAGTCAGCAACCAGGCGCTCCATATCGGCCAACTCGGCGGTGCTTCGCCGAGCGACTCCCAGCCAATGGGCAAGCACACCGCCAGGAACAGCAAAACACACCACAGCGCTCCGAACGGCAAGAGCATCAACCCGCCAGCAAGCACATACAGCACCCCAAGCACAAGAGCAAACCAGCGGTTGCCCTCCCAAAAAGTGCCACTCTTGCCAAACAAAGCGGTGATGTTGCCCAGTGCCAGTCGGCGGCTATGGGCGATCGGCGGAAATTCTGAATTCACGACTTTCTGAAACGGCCGATCGGCTTCAGAGGCCAGGCCATCGGCAATGCCCACTTGCAAAATGCTGGCCGAGCTTGCCGGGATGGCTGACGCATTGTTGCTGCTGCGCGCCACAAGCGGCGAGGTGGTAATGCGGGTGTGGGTGGGGTGACTGAACGCGCCGCCAGTACCGCAGGTGAGCAACTGGCCGTCTTGCGATGAGGTCCAGCGCATATAGTGGTGCAAATCACCAGCCAGACGCAGCGCAATGCGCGACTCCAGCAAACCTTCAAGCAACTGGTAGCGCTTGGCACCCCCCGGATAAACACCCGCCGCCACCGGGGTCGTCCAGATCGGCTCGGGGTAGATCAGGATGACCCGATGCTCCGGCAAGATGCGCGGTGCCTGACCACTGGCGAGGCTGGCAAATTGCTCATATTGGTCGCGGTCAATATCGCCCGTCATGGCAAAGTCCAGGCCCAACAGCCACCAGCCCTGTGGCAAACACAGGCAAAAATACGTTTGCTTTTGCGGTATCTCTGCCCCCAAAAACTGCCGTGAATGTTTGTTACGCAAAAAATAGCGGCCAAAGGTGGAGGCGGAGTCCATCCAGTCGTGGTTTTGCGGCAAAGCCGCCAGAGTGAACGGCTTGCCGCGCACCAGCGCCGGAGCCTCGGCCTGGCCGTTAGCCACCGGCAAAGCCGCTTCAAACATTTCGACAAACCGGTAGCGGTATTCCAGCGCACTGGCGCTGGGGTAAGCCAGATCACCGCCAAACAGCAGCAACTCACCGCGCAACAAGGGCAGGTCATCGGGACCCTGAACGCTGTCAGCCAAGGCGGTGCGGGCCACTGAATAGGTGGCATTGCCACCGTCGCCCGTGTCAGCAATAAAATCAAACCAGAAATCGCCAGCGCCACCCTGACTGCGGTCAATCACCGTCAAAGGCAACTCAAAACTCTCACGCTCGTCACGGTTTCTGAATTGGTTCAGCGAAGACAGGATGTCGATGGCCGTCTTCAGCAGCACCAGCGGGTGGTACCAGCACACCGGCCAACGGTCATCAGGTTTGACCTCGCGCCCAAAACGAAAATTCGACATACAGATTCCTTTGAGTCTGGATGGTAGGGCAAATGCTCGACCCGGTCGCCCCCAAGACTCAGGGAACAACCTGTTATTTCCAAAACCAGTTTGGGATTCAATTTTTCACGCCCTACAATTTCTGAAGCTAAAACCCGGGAGTGATGTATGAACAAGAAAGCTATTGATAGCGCCCCAGACCAACCTGATGGCAAGCGCCCTGCTCACTCTGCTCAAACGCTGGCAACGGCCGTCAGAATGCCATGTGTTCGGACGCCTACGGTGCCGCTATTCTTACCATTCAGGAGATAAATTAATGAACCACTACAACCAATCAATTGCTACGCTTTTTATAGCTTTCTATGCTTTATCAGCAAGCGCTCAAGGCATAAATTACCAATCCGCTTCGGGCAAAGCAAGCGCTCTGAACACACCCGCCAGTGGGCGTGTGTTGTCGGCCGCGCAAGCTGGCTGGCTGGTGACACCGGCCGAGGCCATTGAGTTCAAGGGTGAAGACGGATTTAACGAGCCTGCGGCGCTGCGCGCCCGCTCCTCAACCGCACCGGTGATTGACATCCTGCGGCCCGAACCAAGTGCCGACCTGAAGGTTAAGGCTCCGTTTGCGATTGCGGTGCATTTCATTGGGCAAACCGACTCAAGCATCGACCCAGCCAGTTTCAAGGTGCTGTACGGTGCCTTCAAGATTGACATCACCAGTCGCATCACCAAATTTATCAAAGTCACAAAAGAAGGCTTTAACCTTGAGAACGCCCAGATCCCGGTTGGCAAACACCGCTTGACGATGCAGGTACAAGACGAAAAGCAGCGCTCTGCTGAACGGGAGTTGCGGCTGGAAGTTGAGTAGCAAAATACAAAATCAACATTCACCACTTCTCCCGACACTAAGGAAAACCCTGTAGGATTACCGGTAAATATTTTTCTTATCAGATTCTTATATCCCTACAATTCCCAGTTATTAAACAGGGGGGTGGTAGATGAAAATATTGACGCTGATGGTGACCTTGGTGGGCCTGATGGCAGCAACTCTGCCCACACAGGCCCAAACCAACAAATTCGACATCACCGAATATTCTGTTGAGGGCAACACCCTCCTAACTTCACCAGACATCGCCAAAAGGCTCAGCCCTTTCACCGGATCCGGCCGTGAAGTAGGCGATGTCACCCAGGCCGTAGAAGCCTTGAAATCGATGTACCACACAGCTGGCTTTGCTGCTGTGCAGGTCACTGCCCCCGAGCAGACGCTCAGCAGCGGCAAAGTGCTGCTCAAAGTTCTGGAAGACAAAATCTCGGCCATTGAAGTCAGCGGCAATTCTGCCTTTGATGCCGACAACATCCGCGCCAGCTTGCCCACTCTGCAGTTGAGCATGAGCCTCAACGCCAAAGACCTTGAAGCGGCTATTGCCCTGGCCAATGAAAACTCGGCCAAACAAGTCTCAGTCAACGTGCAGCCGGGGGCCAAAGCGGGCGACATCATCACCACCATCAACGTCATCGAAGACCGCATCAGCAAGTTTGTAGCCACCTTCGATAACACCGGCAGCGATGCCACAGGGCTTAACAAAATTGGCCTGTCGTACCAGAACGCCAACCTCTTCAACAGCGACCATTCCCTGACCCTGCAACTCAGCGGCTCGCTGGAAAACCTCGACAAAGTCTACAGCGTCAGCCTGGGCTACCACATACCGTTTTACCAGGAAGGCGTTTCAGCTGACCTGATAGCCGCCTACTCATCTTCCTCCGGGCAAAACGGCAATTTGTACTTCTCTGGCAAGGGCTCGGTCTTGGGTGCCCGGCTCAATTACCCACTGCCCAGTGTGGGTGACATCCGCCAGAAACTGATTGCAGGCTTTGACATCAAAGACTCCGAGAGTGTCTCCGGCCCCATGATCACCCCCATCACCGAAGCCCCGATAAGCCTGAGCTATGCAGCCCAAATCACTCGCCCTGAATACCAGGGCAGTGCCAGCGCCACCTACATCACCAACACCACCGGTGGCGCACACGACCAGGCCGACGACTACTACAACAAAACCAAAGGTACAGGCGCACGTGCACCCGCCAGTGGCCCAGCCAGCAGCAACTTCCCCAGCACCGACTGGCAGGCCCTGCGCCTAAACGGCAGCGCCGGCTTTGCCCTGCCCAAAGACTGGCAGGCCAAAATTGGCATCAACGCCCAGTTCTCAAGCGACCTGCTGTTGCCCTCCGAGCAATTTGGTGCCGGTGGTGCCACATCAGTGCGCGGCTACCCCGAGCGCATCCTCTCGGGCGACCAAGGCTACAGCGCCAACTTTGAGATCTACACCCCGGAGCTGAACAAATACCTCGACCTGCCCGATACCAGCCTGCGCGGGCTAGTCTTTTGGGATGTGGGTGGCATCTCCAAGAACGACAACCCACTGCCAGTGGGCACCAACGGAGCCGACAACATCGAGGGCATCGGTCTGGGCTTGCGCCTGACCTACAAGAAAGCCACCACGCTCAAGCTCGATGTGGGTTGGGCGCAGAAAAAGGCGGGGTCAATCCCGGTCACGGTCAAGCAGGGTGACAGCTACGGCAACCTCGCCATGGCCGTCGTCTTCTGAGCTGAAGCTGCACAAACCCCCAAGGAGCGCCAACACCATGAAGAACACAAAAAAAGTTGCAACGGCTAAATCACTCACCCCAGGCTTTCGCCTGAAACTCTCCATTCTTGCCATCGCTGCCTGCTTTCTGCCGCTGGTACAAGCCAACCCGGTAGGACCCGTGGTCGCCAATGGCGCAGCCACCTTCAACACCACCGGCAACACGCTTACAGTCACCAACACGCCGGGCACCATCCTGAACTGGCAGCAGTTCAACATCGGCAAAGGCCAGACCACCCAGTTCAATCAGCAGTCAGCCCAATCGTCTGTGCTTAACCGCGTTACCGGCACAGATGCCAGCCAGATTCTGGGCAGCTTGAAATCCAACGGCCAGGTGTTTTTGATCAACCCCAATGGCATCATGTTTGGCGCCGGCTCAGTCATTGATGTCAACAGCCTGATCGCCTCAACACTGAACATCACCAACGCTGACTTTTTAGCCAACACACTCAAATTTAATAGCGGCTCAGGCACGTCAGTACTCAACCAGGGGCAGATTACCACCCCATTTGGTGGCAGTGTTTATCTGCTGGGCAGTGATGTGACCAACCAGGGTCTCATCACCACCCCCGGGGGCAATGTGGTGCTGGCCGCAGGCAACAGCGTCAGCCTGGTCGATACCGCCACACCGCACGTCAGCGTCACAGTCAGTGCGCCCACCGGTGGCCAAGCGGTGAACCTGGGCCAGGTCAATGCCCAGGGCGGCTCCATCAACATCTATGGTGCGCTGGTCAAACAGCAGGGCAACATCAGTGTCAACAGCGCCAGCGTCAATGCCCAAGGCCAGGTGGTGCTCTCAGCCACACAAGGTGTTGAAGTAGCCGCAGGCAGTACCACCACCGCCACCAACAGCGCGAGCAAAGGTGGCAGTGTGAAGATTCTAGGCAAGCAAGTCAGCGTAGCAGGCACAGTCGATGCATCAGGCAGCGCAGGCGGGGGCAGTATCTTGGTGGGCGGTGACTACCAAGGCAAGAATGCAGCGGTACCCAATGCCAGCACCACTTTGCTGGCCAAGACGGCCATCCTCAAAGCGGACGCCATAGACAACGGCGATGGCGGCAAGATCATTGTCTGGGGTGATGACATCACGCAGGCCAATGGCAGCATTTCTGCCAAGGGTGGGGCCGGTGGGGGTGATGGTGGGTTTGTGGAGACTTCGGCACATCAGCTGGATGTGACGGGAATCACGGTGAATGCCCAAGCGCCAAAGGGCAAGGCTGGGACTTGGTTGCTCGACCCGATTGATGTGACGATTGCGGCGGCGGGGGAAACGGGTGGGACATTCGTGAACGGCACCTGGACACCCAGCGCCTCCGGTTCGACCATTGCCAACACCACCATTGAGGCTGCGTTAAACGCGGGCACCAATGTGACCATCACGACCACCGGGGTGGGGACGGAGTTGGGGGACATCAATGTCAATGCAGCGATCACGACGACAAACAGTCTTGGCATAACTTTGACATTGACTGCCGCTAACAATATCAACCTAAACAGCGCTATTACTGTCACTAATGGTCTTTTATGGCTTAACGGGGGCAACAAGGCGACCATTAATACGGCACCGGTTGGTTTGAATCGACTCAATTTGAGTGCACCCACGCTGTCCATCAATGACAATCTGCAGGCTGTAAATATCTTTGTATTCGCTGACAATCCAATCGCCGTGGCTTCTGGCAAGACGGTAAAGGCAACCAACGGGGCTGTGACCAATCCCATTGGCAAATTGTTCTACCGTAACTACACATCTTCAAACCCGATGACCATTGGTGCCGGTGGATTTATTGATGGTGCCATCCTCTCGGCAATCGGTGGTACGGGCATTTATCAAGCCTCGGACATGGATTTTTCTAGCGGCGGCACGTTGACCGTTAACACAGCGCCGATCGGATTGAATGAACTTAAGCTGGGAGCACCCTCGTTGGTTATTAATGACAATCTGCAGGCTCAAAATATCATTTTATCTGCCGACAGCCCCATAACGGTGGCAGTTGGCAAGACGGTCAAGGGTTTCAATGGTTCTGCAACCAGCCCTTATGGTTCCTTGTCCTTCGCAAACTATACATATTCAAACCCAATGACCCTGGGTGCAGGTGGATGGATTGATGTCGCCAACCTCTCGACGCTGGGTGGAGCGGGCATTTACCAATCCTTTGATATGTTTTTTGCAAGCGGTAACAAGGTCACGGTCAATACAGCACCGGTTGGCTTGAATGGTCTGGGTTTTGATTCACCTTTACTACAGCTCAACGACAACATCCTGACTGACTATGTCTTTTTAAATAGTGCAAGCAGTCCACTTTCGCTGACCAAAAACATCACTGCATCTCAAATCCAAATTAATGCCTCCGGAGGGTTGACCAACAACGCAGTGTTGACAGGCCCAAGCAGCATTACCGTTGGTACCGGCAGCGCCGGCTTTATCAACAACGGCACCCTGTCGTCAACCAGCAGAGTGGGCGGTGCCATGGGCACATTGACCGTGACGGGCGATATGGTGATGGGTGCCAATTCGGTGATCAATGGTCGGGTTGGTGGTACGGCATCAGGCCAGTATGACAAGCTGGTTGTGACGGGCAACCTCACCCTGGGTGGTACATCCAACACAACCTTGATGAGTGGTTTCACGCCGGTAGCGGGTAATGCCTTTCCGATCATGACGGCTGGCAGTTCCAGCGGCACCTTTGCCACGACCAACCTGCCTGCTGGCTTTAGCACAGGCTATCGCTTGGCCACGGGCGAAGCAGCACGGTTGATTTATGCTGGCACTACACCAGGCACCGATACCTTTACCAATGCAGCAGGTGGGCTTGACTGGGCAATTCCCGGCAACTGGAGCACCAGCGCCT
>CAIYNH010000287.1 GCA_903927495.1 uncultured beta proteobacterium | reverse complement strand
CTTCGTCGCCCCTGAGGCTGTGCACGGCCTCGGGTGTGCAGGTCAGGCCCTGGGACTGCATGAAGTCGGCCAACTTCTGTACCGCGACGTCCAGCTTCTGAATGACGACCGGGGCCTTGTCCACCAGCCAGATTTCGCGGGCCCGCTCGCCCGTCTTCTCGCCAGAGAACAAAGCAATGGCTGTATCCACAGCTTCTTGCTGCTGGCGAAAGTCCAGGATATTGCCGTAGGGCTTGGTGCCGTTGAGCACGCGGTTGGTGCGCGAGAAAGCCTGTATCAAGCCGTGGTGCTTGAGGTTTTTGTCCACGTACAGGGTATTGAGGTACTGGGAGTCAAAGCCGGTGAGCAGCATGTCCACCACGATGGTGATGTCGATCTTCTTGGATTGGGAGAAGTCAGCGTTGGGCCACTTCTGGTCTTTGATGCGCTTTTGCACGTCTTTGTAGTATTCGTCGAACTCAGCCACCGTGTGGTTGGTGCCATAGCGAGCGTTGTAGCTGGCCAGGATGGACTTAAGGGCGGCTTTTTTTCCCTCGGGGTCTACCTGGTTGTCCAGCTTTTCTTGCGGCAGATCTTCCTGGATTTGCTTCACATCGGCATCACCCTCAGCCGGGGGCGAGAACACGCAGGCGATATTGAGCGGCACAAAGGTGGCGTCAGCGGCTTGCTTGGCAAGCTGCAGTTCGGCAAAGAGTTTGTGGTATTCAATAGCGTCGTTAATGCTGGCGGTGGCCAGCACGGCGTTGAAGCGGCGAGAGGCGGTGGCGGTGGCGTGCTTGGCCAGGATGGCCTCGATCACCGCCCGTTTGGCCAGCGCCTCGCCGGGCTTGGGCGGGGGAGGCTTGCTGCTTTGGCCTTCAGGTTTGAAGTAGTCCACATGGAAGCGCAGCACGTTGGCATCTTCAATGGCGTGGGTGATGGTGTAGGCATGCAGCTGCTTTTGGAAGACGTCTTCGGTGGTTCTGAACTGGCCTTCATCGCCCTCGAACTGCTTGGCCGTTGCGTTCTGCTCAAAGATGGGCGTGCCGGTAAAGCCAAAGAGCTGCGCCTTGGGGAAGAACTCTTTGATGGCGTCGTGGTTTGCGCCAAATTGGGAGCGATGGCATTCGTCAAAAATGAAAACGACGCGTTTGTCGCTCAGGGCGCCAAGCTGCTCTTTGTAGGTGCCTTTACCGTCTTTCTTTTGCTGTTTGTTGCGCTTGCTGTTTTCATCCAACGCCAAGCCCAGCTTCTGGATGGTGGTGACGATCACCTTGTCGGCATAGTCGTCCGACAGCAGGCGGCGCACCAGTGCAGCGGTGTTGGTGTTTTCCTCCACGCAGCCTTCTTGGAAACGGTTGAACTCCTCGCGGGTTTGGCGGTCCAGGTCTTTGCGGTCCACCACAAAGAGGCATTTCTCTATGTCGAGGTTGTCTTTCAGCAGCGTGGAGGCTTTGAAGGACGTGAGCGTCTTGCCGCTGCCGGTGGTGTGCCAGATATAGCCGTTGCCGCAGTTCTGGTGAATGCAGTCCACAATTTGCTTGACCGCATACACCTGGTAGGGCCGCATCATCAGCAGCTTTTGTTCGCTGGCTACCAACACCATGTAGCGGCTGATGGTATGGCCCAAGGTGCATTTGACGAGGAACTTGTCGGCAAATTCGTCGAGTTGGGTGATCTTCTTATTGGCCTCGTCCGCAAACTGGTAGATGGGCAAAAAGCGCTCGTCCGCATTGAACGAAAAGTGGCGCGCGTTGTTGTTGGCGAAGTAGTAGGTGTTGGTGCGGTTGCTGACGATGAAGAGCTGCAAGAAGCTCAGCAGCGTCTTGGTGTAGCCGTTGCCGGGGTCGTTTTTGTAGTCGACGATCTGCTCCATGGCGCGCTTAGGGTTGATGCCCAGCGTCTTCAGCTCAATCTGCACGCACGGCACGCCGTTGATGAGGATGAGCACATCAAAGCGGTGGTGGCTGTAGTCGGTGTTGATGCGCAGCTGGTTGACCACCTCAAAGGTGTTTTTGCACCAGTCTTTGATGTTGACCAGGGTGTAGTTCAGCGGCGTGCCGTCTTCGCGCGTGAAGGCGTTGATTGAGCGCAGGGTGCGGGCGGCGGTGAACACATCCGGGGTGACGATTTCATCCAGCAGGCGGGCGAACTCGCCGTCCGACAGCTTGACGCGGTTGAGCGCTTCGAATTTCTCACGGAAATTGCGCTCAAGAGAGGCGCGGTCCCGAATGTCAGCGCGGTACTCGTACTTGAGGTTTTGAAGTTTGCCGATGAAGCCGTATTCGATATGCTCCTCTCTGACGCCGTGACTCGGCGCGCTGGACGGCGGGGCATAGGTGAACTTGGCTGAAGGCATGGGTTGGCGCTTGACGTTATCGGCGGATTATCCATCCCATACGCAACAAAAGCGCGCCGTCACCCCGGCGAACCTGAAGTACTTCAGCACATCCCCAACGTGAGCCGCATCACAGCAGTCCATATTCTGCTGCCATGACAGCGGCGTGGACGCGCGAGCTGACGTCGAGTTTGCGCAGCACATGCTGAACGTGAATCTTGACGGTCGTTTCGGCAATACCGTGCTCGCGCGCGATTTCCTTGTTGCTGGCACCTCGGGCAATGCCGCGCAGGATATCGAGTTCTCGCGGTGACAGGCTGGCGATCAAGGTCGGCACTACAGCTGTGACGCCGGCCGGAGCGACCACGTCGGCGCGGGCGGCACCCCGGTAGGCCGAAACCAGTTTGCTCGTCATCTCTGGCGCCAGCACACTGTCGCCCTGCATGGCACGTTCAATCGCCTGCGTCAGCGCATCGCCTTCGATGGTCTTGAGCAGGTAGCCGG
>CAIYNH010000286.1 GCA_903927495.1 uncultured beta proteobacterium | reverse complement strand
CTGTATCCAAAAAAATAAATCTCTCGCGACTGTGGGAGCAAATGGATTTTACTTTATAGCCATAGCCTTGTGCCTCGATTGATATAGCAGAGACGTGATTTGCTATCTCAAACTCATCCTCTACTACTTCTCCGTTAGGACAGATGATGCTAATTGCAACATCTCGATTATATTTCATCAAAGATGAAATAGAGCTCTTTGCTTCAACCTTGAAGCGAGCTCCATGATAACAGTACAAAATATTAATTGTTTTAGGCATATTATGTAGTTTCCATAACAACTCTTGTTGCGGTTAGAATAAAATCACGGTAAAACTTTTCACTTCAGTAAAAGTACAGAATTGTCGCCTCTTGCCACACATTGCATAACCGCAAATCTACGCACAAGTCGCCGCTCTTGATGGTGAACGGCAAAAACCGCCAACTTCGCAAGTGTCAACGATCTTAATAACTAATACCGCTACCAAGCCATGGGAGGCGTGCCTCATCAAATTTACCCAACACGTTGACAAATGATAGCTCCCTATTTAAACATAGACTAAATGCCGTTATCTGTGAATGAGTTCTGATTAGAATATCTGATTTTGACAAAAGATACGAATCCTTAATTACATCAAGGCCCTTTTGAAATGGACTACCTTTTACACCAGCATCATAATGGCCGTGAACTGATGTCCCGTCGACAGAACGAATGCATTCGAGCGCAAGAAGTCTTTTTCCGTAACGTTTCGAAATTGAAGCAAAAACCTCCTGCGAATCGGTAGCCAACAAAATTGTACACCGTGATTGCGCACTAATCACTTTATCAATGAGTCGCGTGTATGTGTCAAGATTTGCAGTAAATCTATTCTCCAACCCCCTTGCAGCGTCTGTTTGTCGTATGTGTACCCCTACTACGTAATTTTCTCCAGGGATGCGATTAAGTTCTAAATCGACTGTCTGCCTAATGCTTGGCTTGAGTACTACATGTTTACGAATTATTTCGCAATATATATTGCGAACATCATGTTCGGACGTCACATTATGAGGCAATCCGGAATCAGGCTTAAAGCCCCACAAAAGGGATAACTTTGAATCAGTCCCTTCTGTTAGTGTAATCGGTTCAAAGTAGTAGTCCCAAACGTTACCACCCAGACCCGCATCAAAATATAGACATCGACTATCCCAAAATGGTACGGGCTTCGCACCAGCCTTCATACACATGTGAATGCCGTTAAGCGTCATAAATAAATTGCCAAAGAAGCCGCACCGTCCGGCAGTTATTGCGACTGGCCCGCGCCTAGCTATCAATATGCGAAATATAATATCTCGCCTCAATTTGACCAAGTGTTGTTTAAAACCATTCATTCTATTTGTATAATATTGCTTTGAGAAAGCGCACAAATTGTTTTATGAACTTTTAACGAAGTTCTAGCACGGCGACGTCATGAAGAATTGCCCGTGTTGTGGGGGTTGTCGATGTGCATTTTTACCAAGACGGCAGCGACCACAACAAGCATTCCATTCCCAATTGCAATTGCTGCAATTACACCAGCCGTGCCAAACTTATTTACAGCCAGGTTTGCGACGCAGATGACACTCAGTGCCACAACAAAGTTGATGCGTGAAAATAGCTTATACTGTCCCGCCCCCCCAAGGACAGCAGTGAATGGCTGCAGCAGTATTATTTGACTTGCCCAAATAGCCATCCAAAATATGAGGAAAATGTCTGATTTTGGTGCCGCCCCAAGCCAGAATTTTGTTAAAAAGTCGTACCCAACGCAAAGCACTAGTATGCTTGGAAAACCTATGCAAATACTAACCTTTAGATATCTACCCAAAATTGTCTTGATCCATCCCGTGTCTTTCTTGGCGTCTGCTTCACCAATCGCAGCCCAAATATTTGGCCCAACTAATTGTTGTGGAATTGCGGTGTAATAAAATAGCATCCACGCTATTTGAAACGCTGCAACTTGTTCTGGTCCCAGATTGCGTGCGATTATGATTGGACCACTTTGAAAAAGCAGTAGTGCTGCGATTTGTGCTAAAAAGTAGTCGAAACCTGACCCAAATACTCTCCGTATACTCTTCCGCTTGAAGTGCATGATGGGTGATAGATGCGGGAGTTTTTGTGTATATACCCAATATGAGCTTACTAAACTAGTCAGAAATTGACACCCAGAGAGCCCAATTACCATGCCGCTCAACCCGCCATTGATCAGAATTGCTATGAATATACCTAACAAACCGGCTACAGTTGATACTATTCCCCAATAGTTATTAATCTCACCAAGTTGATGTGATATGTATATCTTTCCAGCTATGCCCAACGGAAACATGAATGCAAAGAGTAGTACTGCTATCGTAGCAGCGACGTTGAACTCGTGGATCAATTCCGTATTCGTAACGTTTAGCATCTTTCCCCAGTCAATCCATTGATTTAAGAGGAAGTAGAGCACGCCAATCAGTATTGATAGACAGGTTAATCCATAAAAAGCTACCGACACATATTCTCGTGCAAGAATCTTTTCTCCTTTGCCGTAAGCCTCCGAAAGTGCATTCATTAATCCATTGGCAATTCCTAAATCAAATAGTGTTAGCCATGTGATCATGGAATATAGCATAATCCACAGTCCGTATTGCTCTTGGCCAAGATAAGTTAATGTTAGCGGGGTGATTAAGAATACTGCAAGGATGCTGACGCCCTTCGAAATCAGAGCTGACCCACCGCCTCTTAAAATGCTACGGTATCGGTTGGCGCTGGAATTTTCCGATAACTTTCCTTTAGTCATTAGAAAAATAGCCTGCTTTAATTTCTCAATCCACAAAGCTGTTTTCATTTTGTTATATTCAATAGTAACTATTTTTCAGATTGGATGTTTAAGCTAGGACGGTCTGCATCACTCCGTGCAGTTCTGAAATAGCGACATTCATAAAATTGACCTACTGATAAACGTTGTTAGACCCTGTTTCGTCATGATTACACTAGAAAACATCTGGAAAGCCATCACACAGCAGGAGTGCTGTGCGGTTGAGCGGAAGTGAATCAACTCATCCCTATCACTACATGTTGAGGCGATGAGCTTTGCTGTGCCCTGGGTGTTGGGCTCTCTGCGAGTAGTTTGGCCGCCTAGCGACGCTGTATTGTTTTGTGACCAGGGAAGTGGAAAGTTGCCGAACTAAGTGCCAATTGAACTTCGGAGCAATGAGCAACTGCATTAGTGAGAAGGCTACAAACGCCCATCAGCATCATCTTTACCAAACATTCCCTTAATGTCATAGATCACACCGCTGCCGTTGGCCAGCTTGCGCAAGCCGGCGATGCCAAGCTGTTTGAATTCATCATGTGCCACCGCCACCACCAGGGCGTCGTACTGGCCGGGTGCAGGCAGGGCATCAAGTAAGCCGATGCTGTATTCGTGCTGCGCCTCGGCGCGATCTGCGTGGGGGTCGTAGACGTGTACCTGTGTGTCAAATGCCTGCAGTTCGTGCACCAAGTCGATGACTCTGGTGTTACGCAGATCGGGGCAGTTTTCTTTGAAGGTGAAACCAAGCACCAGTACCCTTGCCTTGGCCACTGCGTGACCTTTTTTGATGAGCAACTTGACGACTTCGGCAGCCACATGGCGGCCCATGGCGTCGTTGATGCGGCGGCAGGCAAGCAGAATGTCTGGGTAGTAGCCGACCGACTGAGCCTTTTGGATCAGGTAGTACGGGTCAACGCCAATGCAATGGCCACCAACCAGACCCGGTTTGAACGGTAAAAAGTTCCATTTGCTTCCAGCGGCGGCCAGCACTTCATGCGTATCGATGCCAAGCCGGTGAAAGATGAGCGCAAATTCGTTCATCAGGGCAATGTTGGCGTCGCGCTGGGTGTTTTCTATCACCTTGGATGCTTCGGCCACCTTGATGAACTGTGGCGGACCGTTAACCAGGCGGTAGGTGGCGGCTACGTAGCTAGCACCGAAGATGGAGTGGTTCATGGAGCAACGCTTTGGTTCATGGTTATTTTGTGAGTCGGTAGCGTTGTAACCGGCTGTTCGGCTTGTCTTGAACGGTTGCCTCAATCAGGCCACTTGCCACCAAACTGCGTATGACCTTGTTTAGTTGTCCTGATACTCCTTTTTGACCGAGCGCGGTAGACAGCTCGCGTTTGCCCATAGGTGTTTTCTCGATCAGATGTAACACTTTGGCTTCAAGCGACAAGTCCGACTCTGGCTGCGACTCTGGCTGCGACTCTGGCTGCGACTCTGGCTGTTTTTGTGCAAACGTGACTTCGATACCGCCGCTAATTTCTTTTGCGCCAAAGCTAAGTTCCGGGTAGTCGCGTAGCGCCTTGCGGATGCGGATAAAGCCGCTGCCATATTTCTCGATGTTGCCGGTGAGGTAAAACGCTTCGGCAATCAGCTTGTTGCGCAGGCGCGATTTGTAGTTGTCGGAGCTGAGTTCGGCCAAGCTCAGCCCGCCATAGAGCAGCCCCGGGCTATAAATTGTGATTTGATCGTCAAATATCTTGATCTGGATGTCCGATCCGTCGGTGTAGTTGCGGTGGATGACGGCGTTGAGCAGTGCCTCACGCAGGGCAGGCAGCGGGTAGCCACTGATTGCGCCCGCATCGGTCACGCCGACCAGCACGGTGCCGCCCTGAGCGTTGGCAAAGGCGACCAGTGACTCAACCGCAGTTTTGTCAAAGGAGGCCTTGAACTCCAGCGTCAGGGATTCACCAGCGGCGATGAGGGTGCTAAGGGCAGCGGGGTTCATGACAACTGCGTCAAACCTTGTAATAGCCCCGATACCAATCCACAAACCGGGCCACACCGTCTTTGACTGCGGTGTTGGGTTTGAAGCCAACCCAGGCGTTGAGCTCGTCGGTGTTGGCAGAGGTAGCGGGTACGTCGCCGGGCTGCATGG